>NZ_JAUBTN010000028.1:0-77227 GCF_036705055.1 Microcoleus sp. CZ3-B2
TCATTAGTCATTAGTCATTAGTCATTAGTCATTAGTCATTAGTCATTAGTCATTAGTCATTAGTCATTAGTCATTAGATACCGTATGTGCGCGGCCCTCGAACAATCTGCGAATCAAATTTAAAATCTCATAGCGACGCACCATACTAGATACCGTCCCAGCAGAAAACCAGAAAGAGGAACATATTTAAAATTAAACCATCAATACTCTAAAATGAATAAAAATGAACTCTGAAAAAATGACAGCCGATCGCCCAAGAGTAGATTATGAAATGGCATGGGACAGTTACGCCCAACAGTGGCAAAAAACTAATGCCGAACTTGCCCATATTGGCGACGAATGGATAGGTAAAGCCGCAGGTGCCGCCAACTCCTTAACCGAATACGAAGCGCTGATCGAACAGCAATTTATAGCGCCGTATATCAAAAAAGAACATCGGGTTTTAGAAATTGGTATCGGTGGCGGAAAAACAGGTTCGCTGCTGCTGAAATATTGCGATCGCCTAATTTGTGCCGACATTTCCAGTCAAATGCTGCAAGCCGCCCGATCGCGCTTGGGAGACGATCGCGTTTCCTACGTCAAACTCGACGGTTTAACATTAGACGGCATCACCCCCAGTGCAGCCGATGTCTGCTTTTGCTACGATACAATGGTACACGTAGAACCCGTAGACATATTCAACTACCTAACACGCATTCCCAAACTGCTGCGGGGCGATCGTCTTTGCGTCTTTCACCACGGCAATATTCTCACCGAATTGGGCTGGGAAAAATTCGCCAGCGAGTGGGAAAAAAACTTATTGGGACGCAGAGATGGCACGGCATTCTCAATAATGACTGATACAATTATGGAAAAATTTCTCAACCATTTAAACTATGAAATCATCCTGAAAAACACATCTTCAGTACCGCGAGATTGCGTCTGGATATGCAAAGCGCCAGTCATCAGTCATCAGTCATCAGTTATTAGCCATTAGTTATTAGTTATTAGTTATTGGTAGCAGTTAATAAATAACCAATAACAACTAACAACAGTCACCAATGCCCCATGCCCAAGTCAACAGTCAACATTCAATGAAAGCATTATTTCTTCACCCAAACTTCCCCGCCCAGTACCGCCACATAATCACAGCTTTAGGCGCAGATCCCAAAAATCAAATTGTTTTCGGCACTAAAAACGAGCGTCCCGAATGGAACATTCCCGGGGTTCGCAAAGCAGCATTTACCCCCAGCCGCGAACCCAACCCGCAGACTCACCAATACGTGCGCCCTTTAGAAAGTGCCGTCATCTACGGACAAGCCGTGTTTAGAATGGCAGAACAACTCAAAGCAGAGGGTTTTGTACCCGATATTATTTGCGGACATTCCGGTTGGGGGCCGACACTGTTTGTCAAAGAAGCTTTTCCAAATACGCCGCTGTTGTGTTATTTCGAGTGGTTCTATCACTCGATCGGTTCCGATGCAGATTTCGACCCGGCGGAACCTTTAACAGTTGACGACATGGCGAGAATTAGAATCAAAAATGCGCCGATTTTGATCGATTTATACTCTTGCGATTGGGGTTTGTCGCCTACATACTGGCAGCGATCGCAATTTCCCCCAGAATTGCAGCAAAAATTGTCCGTACTCCACGACGGCGTAGATACCGATTACTTCAAACCCGATCCCGGTGCTAAACTAATTTTGCCTAACTTAGATTTGTCCGGCGTTGATGAAATTGTCACCTACGTATCGCGGGGAATGGAACCTTATCGGGGCTTTCCAGAGTTCATTGAGTCGATCGCCTACGTGCAAGAACGCCGCCCCAACTGTCACGTTGTAATTGTTGGTTCAGACAGAGTTTGTTACGGTCGTTCTTTACCAAATGGCGAGTCTTACAAAGACCATATGCTCAAAAAAGTACCGCTAGATATGTCGCGAGTGCACTTTGTCGGACCGCTACCCTACGGACTGTATTTAAAAGTAATTCAAGCATCCGACGTACACGTTTATTTAACCAGACCTTTCGTGCTATCTTGGTCGATGATTGAATCTTTATCGACAGGATGTTTAGTAATCGGTTCCGACACCGGGCCAGTGAGAGAAGTTATCCGCGATGGAGAGAACGGTTTAATCGTCGATTACTTCTCGCCGAAACAAGTAGCCGATCGCATTGACGAAGTTTTAGACCATCCTACCCGCATGGCAGAAATTCGCGTCATGGCCCGTCAAACCGCCCTAGAACGCTACAGTTTAGCTAAAATGCTGCCGCAGCAATTACAATTGATTGAACAGATAGCAAATCGTTCGATGCCGCCGACAGTTGGTATGCAGCCAGAACGGGAATTAGCCGCATCTTTTGGAGTGAGAATTTAGCAATAAAGTAGCAATAAATTTGGTCGTGACTAAAGCCCTGGTCACAACCTCTCCTGTGTAGTGTAGTCGCACAGGAGCACCAACTCGACGATAAATATCGGAACATCTGGACGTTTTAGTTGCCAAATTCAATATTTTGACAGCAGTTCGTCAATAGCTTCTAGACTGGTCGCAAACTACCTTCTAGAGCAGTAAGCTAATCTCCTAAAATCATTTCTTCATCCTGTGTTGCTTGAGAACTTTAGCGGGACTGACAAATGAAATGCCCTGAGAAAAGGAGGTACTAATCATGACAGCTTCAATGACAGGCTCATAAACCGTTTTTTCTGCAACCCACTCCACAATAAAGTTTGCACCTGAGCCTCCAATTGTATCATCTACTGCAATGAAAAAGTCTGTGGAAGCAAGTGGCTTTAGTTCTACTGGACTCTTAATGTCCTGCCTAATCAATTTCCCATCGGTATCGTAGTAACGCACGGAAGTAATAATAATCGAATTTGTCAGATCCGTATTGCGGATACTGAGGGTGGCTGACAAATTCATCACATTATCCGGGCTATTGTAGTGATAAATATGCGAGTAAATAGGGACATATACGGTTTGTCCCATCACAACTTTTGTTTGATCTAACGTGACCGATCTCAATGAGGTTTCACGTTTTGTATCAGGTTGTTGCCTTTGTGAGGTAGTTTGCTCTGAACAAGAGGTAATGACGATCGCTGCGATCGCCCAACCAACCCAGAAATGCTGTTTCAGCTTCATCGGCATTCATCCAAATACACCATATTTGTTACAGTTACGCCTACAACAGAGTGAACCTTCTCTCTCGTTTGAGGCGGCTTAGCGATAAGATTTGAGCCGCAGTTCAATCTGAAACGTTGAGCTTTTGCCCACTTCACTCGTCACATGAATTTTTCCACCGTGGGCCTCGACAATCTGTTGGACGATCGCTAACCCTAGTCCAAATCCACCACTATCGAGCGATCGCTCAGTGTCCACTCGATAGAAGCGATCGAAAATATAGGGTAAGTCCGCTTCTGGAATGCCGATGCCCGTGTCGAGTACCTGAATGATTGCCCAGCCTGGATGGGAAATTAAGCGTAATTGTACCATTCCGCCAGCAGGCGTGTATTTACAAGCGTTGTTGAGCAAGTTTTCGACTACCTGCCACAGCAAATCAGGGTCAGCCCATAATTCGATCCGTTGCTCAGAGGGCTCGTAGGTTAGTTTGAGGTTCTGAGATTGTACAAGCGGCTTGCTTCCTTCACAGCTTGCAGTTTTCAGCATTAGAGTTTGAGGCGATTCGCGCATCTTCTTTAAGCTAGATTTTATGAGAAAGCAAGCTGTATTAAAGTGCAAAAAGATAGTAGGAGCCTCAGAACGGATGGGAAAGAATAGTTAATGATTAGACGTTGGCTAAAAGCATCAGGCGCAGAGTTTTTGTTGCCATTGCCGTTGGTGGCGATCGCGTTTTGGGTTGGTTCCAGTTTCTTAATGGCTCAAGAATTACAACAACCCCTGCTCGCAAAGAATAAACTTCAGGCAGATACCCAGCTTAAAGCAACGGTGTCTGTCAATATATTGCCGCTCGACGCGGTGATTAACCGAAAACAAGGAAGAACCCAGGTTGGGGTGGAAACAGCAGAACCTATTTTGAAGCGATGGGAATTAGCATTCCCAATGACTGACGCAACCCAGATAGAGGTAGCGATCGCGCCCGAGCTCCAATTATCACGTCAAAAGGTTCGCCAGTTAGTCCGTTACGAAATCGTTGAATAAGTTTGTTGTTTCAATATTGCGATCGCATCCAGTCAAATAAGGTTGGCAAATCCATAGGTTTCCTCACTGCGATCGAGCAAATCCTCAAGTGGCAAGAAGCGCCAAATACTCTTACCGCTTGAGGATTGAGAACTACTGAACGACGATTTGGTTATTGATGGAAATATTCGGTGCAATTTGCCGAGCAATTTGTTCTGCCAATGCTTTTTGTTCTGCCGTTTGAACGCGCCCTGTTAAGACAATCGAATTATCCCGATCGTCTGCGTCCAAATCGAAGGGCTTGAGAGTGCTATCCGAGTCTAAGGCATCTTCTACGCGATCGGCAATATCGTCAATGTCTTGATTTTGAGCCGTCTGTGCGGTCGTGGTTGCAGGCGCAGCAGGGGTTGGAACAGTCGTATTTCCAGTGGTAGTTGCGGGAGCAGAAGTAGATGGAACAGTTGTCTGTGAAGTATTGGGGGGGGTGCAAGCACCTAAACCCAAAATTGCAACAGTGCTGACGCTGATTCCTTTTGCAAATAGCTTTAATAATTGCATACTCTTTGTCTGTTTTGTTTATTGTGAAACGCAATTTTGCCGATAAACCTCAGCATGAAGTTTTTCATTATCTCAACTTAACAAGTGAATGTACGATAGTTCATCCATCAAAAGTAATGCTTTTTACAACCCGATTAAAGACCGTAATAAATCAAATCCAGTAAACTAAAGTTGGCAAGTCCATAAGCTATCTCAATCGGTTCTCTGCCTAAGTATAGGGAGCAAATGCGATCCCAATGTGAGCAACAGAAATCAGTCCATCACTTTTTGCTCACATTCATCAATGACGCTAGAAACAAGACGAAACAACAGACAAGCACTTGGCTTGACAAGAAACGTTATGACTGCAACCAATGTAGAAAAATTAGTAGAACACTCTTGGCATCACCTCTCTGTCGAGAAAGTGGCTCGGCTTTTAGAGAGTGACCTGGAAATAGGCCTATCTTCCGATGTGGCAGCAGAGCGGGCCGAGGAGCTCGCCCCCAATCAACTAACGGCTCAGAAGCAGCAAAGTGCTTGGCTGCGATTTTTTCAGCAACTGAATCAGCCGCTAATCTACATTTTGTTACCCTCTGGCATAGTAACAGCATTTCTGAAAGAGTGGATTGATTCAGGGGTAATTTTGGGGGTTGCTCTGACGAAGGCCACCATTGGTTTCGTTCAAGAGTCAAAGGCAGAGAATGCGATCGCCGCTTTAGCAAAATCTGTTGCAACTGAGGCAACCATTCTCCGCCACGGTCAAAAACAAGTGGTTTCATCCAGCGAACTGGTTCCTGGCGATCTCGTCTTGCTGTCTTCTGGGGATAAAGTGTCTGCGAATCTGCGGCCGATCGAAGTCCGTGACTTACAGGTGGATGAGTCAGCGTTAACGGGAGAATCTGTCCCGGTCCAGAAGCAATCCCAGGCGCTAGAGGCAGACGCTGCACTGGCCGATCGCACGAACATGGCCTATACCGGAAGCCTGGTAACGTTTGGACAGGGACGCGGACTCGTCGTCAACATTGGCGAGATGACCGAGACCGGACACATTTCCCAACTCATGCAGCAATGTACCACACTGGAAACCCCACTGAGTCGCAAAATTGACAAATTTAGCACAACCTTGCTCTATGTCATTTTAGGCTTAGCTGCCTTCACCTTTGCAGCAGGCATTGCCCAGAGATTTTCTTGGGTTGAGGTGTTCAAGGCATCTGTGGCGCTTGCCGTCAGCGCAATTCCTGAAGGCTTACCCGCGATTTTAACGGTGACACTGGCGATCGGGGTTTCCCGGATGGCAAAGCAACACGCCATTATTCGCAAACTTCCGGCAATTGAGACGCTCGGTAGCGCCACTGTGATTTGTTCCGACAAAACCGGAACCTTGACTGAGAATCAAATGACGGTTCAAGAGATCGATGCAGGAGGAAGGCGTTATCCGGTTAGCGGTGGAGGATACGTACCAGACGGGGAAATTTGTGTAAATGGACACTCCGTTGACCTGGCGATCGCACCTGCTTTATATGAATGCTTGCAAGCAGGATTGTTGTGCAACGATTCTTACCTAGACGTGCAAGACGGGAACTGGACTGCGATCGGCAGTCGAACGGAAGGGGCGCTGGTTGCGGTAGCCCAAAAAGCGGGGTTAATTACTGAGAAACTGGAGGAAGCGCTTTCCCGGCTCGATACACTGCCGTTTGAATCTCAGTTTCAATACATGGCAACCTTACATGACGATCGCCCAGAACGGTTGATTTATGTCAAGGGTTCGATCGAGGCAATTCTCAAGCGGTGCCGCCAGATGCTCGATGAAGAGGGAGAGGCGAGATCCCTCAACCCCGTGCCGATCGAGCAAGCAGCGGACAGAATGACAAAAAAAGGGCTGCGAGTTCTGGCACTTGCAAAGAAAGTTGTACCCGCTTCTCAATCTTCTATTGAGTATTCTGATATTGAGCAAGGATTAACTTTTTTGGGTCTGCAAGGCACGATCGACCCGCCTCGCCCCGAAGCCATTCAAGCGATTCAAGCCTGTCGATCTGCGGGAATTCAGGTGAAGATGATGACCGGCGATCGTGCCAAAACAGCAGCAGCGATCGCGCACCAAATGGGACTAAATCAAACCCAAGAGGCTCCCGTTTTTGTCGCTTAGTTCCGGCGATCGTTGCCAAACTGCGCGGTAAAGATGAATCAGTTGGCTACGCGGTAGCGGTCGGCATTGCGGCTATTTTCATTCTCCAATTCCTGTTTAGCCAATGGGGCATTATGAATCAGTTATTCAACACTGAAGCTGTGAACCCAATCCAAGGCTTAATTTGTATCGGATTCGGACTGCCAATGATTGCTTTGTCAGCTTTGCTAAAGCGTTTTGCACCTCTGAACTAAGTGGTTTTTGTGATGCGGCTATTGCCAGCAATTTTACACACTATTTACCAATTTTGTAGCGTTGAATATTGAATATTTCTCATGAATTACCAAAACCTCAAACGTGCTAGTGGCCTATTTACTAATCATCGAAACGCAGAGCAGGCGCTAGTTGAGCTAAAAAGCAGGGGCTTCCCCATGCACAAGATTTCAGTGATTGCTAAACCTTCTGACAATGATGGTTTGGACTCTCTGGGAGTGCAGCAAATTTTAATCACAAGAGCAGCAGGTGCACAAGTAGGCGCGATCGTAGGTAGCATAAGCTGTTGCTCATATAGATTGTGTATGGCGATTGAGGGTCCGATGGGGATCAGGGGAGAGGGGGAGAGAATTTGACGATTTTTGATTGTCATCAAAATATACAATGTTTATTTGCACAACAGCTTACGACTAGGTTCACTAGCCTTGATTGTTGGACTCAGCAGCCTGCTAATTCCCGGTATTGGTCAGGCCTTAGCGGTGGAAAGCATTTTAGCAACTTTCTTTGGAAGTGGGATTGCTGCAACTTCTGGTGCTCTATATGGCGCACTTCAAGGATGGTTGGTGCCAGAAGAACAAGCAAGAATTTACAATGACAGATTTAACCAGGGAGATTATTGGATCGTCATGGAGGCAAGAGAAAATGAGATCGTGATTGCTGAACCTGTCCTTAAACGTTGGGAGATTCTGACGTGGCGTGTCTGTGATGCTACGTAAATTCAAGGTAAGAAAGGACGATGACCTTCGAGGAATTTAGTCCCGCGAATCAGAACGTCCAAAACCCACTCAAAAATTGGACGGTCGATGACTGTGGGCTTTCAGCGAGAGCATCTCACTTTTGGAGCCAAGCTAGAAATCTAAGTTTTAAGGCAGCAGGCAGAAGGAATAAGGGAGAAGGAATAAGGGAGAAGAAGTGTTTTTACAAATATGAGATGTTCCCCTTTGGGCGTTCGCTCTCCTACTCCTGACATACGGATCGACAACTTCCATTACCCGCCGAGAGCGGCAAGCGCGATCGGGTCGGCAACACTTCAGAAGAGACTGTTAAAAAAAATATTAAAAACCAGTACAATTAAGAGGAATTAGCATCCTGTAAGGGTTTGTAAATCATCCAGATCTACCAAAAAAATTGCACTCTAAAAACGATCCGATCGCCCAACCAACCCAGAAAGCCTGTTTCAGCTTCATCGCCATTCATCCAAATACACCACGTACATTGCAGTTACGTCTACAGTAGAGTGAACAGTCTCCTGTAGACTAAAACCACAGTTAATCTATCAATTGCTTTGAGGAAAACGAGTTTATGACAGGAGTATCGGCGATCGACTCGATTGTAGGGCAACAACCTTCCTTGGGCAGCAATCCTGCTACAAATAGCCAAGCGGCAGGAGCCATTCCCGAATTGGTCATCATCTCGATCGTTCTGCTGCTGATAGCAACTGTTGTGGCACTCGCAACCCAACGGTTGCGAATTCCCTATGTCACGGGCTTAGTTTTAGCAGGCTTGCCCATTACCGAGGTACTGTCGCGTCGAATTGGTTTAGACCCATCTTTAGTATTAAATCTTTTCCTACCAATTCTGATTTTTGAAGCAGCGATCAATACAGATATCAGCCGTCTCCGCAGCACCTTTAAGCCGATCGCCCTGCTGGCGGGTCCAGGCTCGATCGTTTCATCAGGCATTATTGCTGTTTTGGTTAAATTTGGGCTAGGGCTAGACTGGATTCCGGCATTGCTGATCGGAGTCATTCTGGCAAATACTGATACAGTCTCAATGATCGCAGTCTTTAAAGATATCCGCGTGCCTTCCCGGCTGTCCACCATCGTGGAAGGAGAAACCCTGTTCAATGATGCGGCTGCCCTGGTTTCATTCAATTTGATTCTAGTCGTTTATGCTACAGGTTCTCTTACCGTCGTAGGAGGACTTAAGGAACTGCTAGTGGTTGCCTTGGGTGGGGGACTCGTGGGTGTCATCTTAGGTTACTTGATTCTGCCGATATTTGTTCGATTAAATGACCCGTTGAGCAGTCTCTTACTGACCGTTGCCCTGGCGTTAGGAACATTCCAAATTGGGCAATTTTTGGGGGTGTCGGGTGCGGTGGCCGTGGTTATCGCCGGACTCATTTTTGGCAATTTAGGGCTTTCTCGCAGTACATCAGCCTCCGATCGAATTACATTACTCAGCTTCTGGGAGTACGCTAGTTTTGGGGTCAATACATTTATTTTTCTGCTCATCGGCATTGAGATTAACCCGCTCACGCTGTGGAGAATTTTGCCATCCATCCTGTTCGTCATTTTCGCCTATCAACTGGCACGGATTCTCTCGGTATATCTGTTGTTAGGGGGGCTGCGATGGTTCGATCGTCCGATTCCCCTGCGCTGGCAGCACGTTCTGTTTTTGGGAAACATCAAAGGCTCACTCTCAATGGCACTGGCGCTTAGTATTCCTCTGGCACTGACAGGACGGGATAACATCATTGCGCTGGTTTTCGGTGCAGTTTTATTCTCCCTCGTCGGACAGGGATTGAGTTTACCCTGGCTGGTAAAACGGCTAAAAATCAGTCGTGTTTCTGATGTATTGCAGGAAGCTGGGCACTTACAGGTTCAGTTGATTGCCTGCAAAGCGGCTCAAGATGAGCTAGATAATTTGCTGAAATCAGGCGTATTGCCGAAGGCCGTTTACGAGGAATTACGGGCCTCCTATCAAGCACGAGTAGCACAGTCTGAGCGAGTGCTACGGGATCTTTACAATCAACATCAAGCAGGGCAAGTACAGGGCGATCGCAGCGGGCTAGACAGGATTCGACGGCGATTGCTTCTAGCAGAAAAAGGAGCCGTTAGCGATGCGCTCCGCAAGCGAATTGTCCCAGAGGATCTGGTTGAGCCTTACATCAAAGATTTGGATGAGAAACTCCTAACGCTGGAAGATGACTAGCGCGAATGCCGAGGTAATCAATCATGGAGTGAACTAGCTCTGGACGAGTAACTACGAGGATGGTAGAACCTGCTTCAAGAACAGTATTGCCGTTCGGAATCTCCAGATTGGCGCAGGCATGGCACTGATAACCAATAATCAGCGAACCTGTGGGAAAACCAGAGTCTAGAGCAATTTGAGCAACAGTGCGCCCTGCCACATTGCAATCACCTGGAACGGGCAGCTTTAGCACCTCGATTTGCCCCTGTTCAAAGTGCATCATCGACTCAATTTGAGGGTATTCAATCGCATTCGCCATTGATGCAACTGCCAAATCAACAGTGCTGATGATGTGACTGGCTCCGGTAAGGCGATAGGCTTCCAGGAATTCGCGATCGCGCATTCGCACCACAATATGGGAAATACCATAGCTTCTAGATAGGGCGATCAGCGCTAAATTCAGTGCATCGTCGCTGAGTGCTGTAACGACTGCGTTTGCTTTTCTAATTCCGGCTTCCAGAAGAACCGTCATGCTCACAGCACTGCCTTCAAATGCCATCACTCCGATTTTTTCACGAGCAAAGCGACACGCCAGCGGGTCTGCATCGATGATGGCCACCGTATGACCGAGTTTTAATAAATGCTGGGCTAAACCCAGCCCCATCATTCCAGCTCCACCAATTAATACGTACATGACTATTTTTCAACCCAAAAAAAACTTTAAATATCGATCGCTACGAGTGAGATTGTGTTGGGTTTTTATCCGTTTAATCGGTTAGTGGGGTGGCTTTTCCCGCCCTTGCTTACAGCATATTCCACAGTTAGTTTGGTCTGGTGGGGTAGGTATTGGTAGCCCACCCCTCCAGAGATTTTCGTCAGTTAGGTGCGTAGCGGGAATCCTACATAATCTTAGGAACTTTAAAAAACTCCCCATCGCGATCGGGAGCTCCCTCCAAAATACTCTCTCCGTTAGCAAAAGGTTGCAAATCGTCCGATCGCATAATATTGCTAACATCGATCGCCCGTGTTGTAGGTTTTACCTTACTCGTATCCAGTTCTTTCAACTGCTCAAAATAATCCAAAATACCGTTCAGTTGAACGGTAAACTGTTCTTCTTCTGCCGGCGTTAATTCCAATCGGGCTAAATTCGCTACTTTCCGAACTTCTTCTCTGTCAATCATAATATATTGGGAATTGGGAATTGGGAATTGGGAATTGGGAATTGGGAATTGGGAATTGGTTATTTGTTGTTTGTTGTTTGTTATTTGTTATTTGTTATTTGTTATTTGTTGTTTGTTATTTGTTGTTTGTTGCTTGTTATTAGAGAAGCTACTAACCAATAACCAATAACTACTAACCAATAACTACTAACCAATAACTACTAACCAATAACTACTAACTACTAACTATGCCCAATTCCCAATTCCCCATTCCCAATCATAGTTAAAAATACACATCAATTTGCGATCGGCCTGTCGTCTTCAGCCAATTTTGCACCTCAATGTAATTGTTCGGCGCTAAGCGAATAGCCTCTTTCCAATAATCTGCAGCTTTATCAAACAACCCTTCCGCCGCTTCCACATTGCCAGATTCCTTTTCCTTTTCCCCTTGATAGTGGTAAATCACAGCAATGTTATTCAGCGCCTGCGGCATTCTCGGATTCAGTTCCAGCGCTTCGCTGTAATACTCCAAAGCTTGCTCGTGTTCGCCGTTGCTAGTATGGATCAGGCCCATATTGTACAACACGTAACTGCGATCGTAAGGATCTTCTTCCAGCTTCAGCGCTTCATGATAATTGTCCAGCGCTTCAGCATATTCGCCATCAGCTTGAGCCGACATACCATCTCGATAGTAAGCAAAAGCTTCCTTCGCCTGCTTTTTCGCCGGCATAATCTTCAAGATAATATCGGCCATTACCGTGAAACTTTTGTCAATAAAGTTATCGTTGCGTTGAGTTCTGGGCATAATTCGATTCTTTGGTTAACGGCCAATCAAAAATATTAGCCTGTAAAGTTTTCCTATTAAGAGTTTTGCGACTGTTTCGGTTCAGTCCGGCCGCCGACGCTTGGAAACGCTGGTGAGACACAACTGCAAACCTGAAAACACGCGCTTGCGAGGTGCAAAAGAGTGCAAATCCCATCCATTTTAGATAACTCTTGCCAGTCTTGACAAAAAAAACCACATTTCTTTAACCTATTGACCGCACTCTACGGGCGATCGGGCAAAAACCTAGCAACATTTCGCCCCAAAGTCAAGAGCATCATCAAAAAAATTCATAAACCAGCGACTCAAAACCAGTTTGAATTCCCACAATATATAATATAAACAACCGGGTAATTTTCACAGAGAGAAACCTATGGCTCCGAATCCCACCATTATGCAAGCCGTCGAGCAACTTGGCTACCGCGTTACGGTTGGAGACGTGGCGGCAAAAGCTGGATTAGACGTTAATTTTGCCCAGCGAGAACTGTTAACCCTCGCCTCCGAAGCAGGTGGCCACCTGCAAGTAGCAGAATCCGGCGACATTGCCTACCTATTTCCCAACAACTTTCGAGATATTTTGCGAAACAAATTCTTTCGCTTGCAGTTGCAGGAATGGTGGCAAAAAATCTGGAAAATTCTATTTTACCTGATTCGAGTATCTTTTGGCATAGTGCTGGTAGCTTCCATCCTCTTAATTTTTGCAGCCATCACGATGTTACTCTCCAGCATGAACAGCGACAATAACGGCGGAGGCGGAGGCGGAGGCGGAAGCGACAGTAACAGAGGCGGCGGATTTTTCTTTTTTCCCTACTTCTGGAACGAGTTACCCTGGATATTTTACTGGAACCATAACGAACCTTACTACCAGCAGCAATCGCGCTTAAGCGGCCAAAAACCCCAGATGAGTTTTCTGGAAGCAGTTTTCTCCTTTCTATTTGGAGATGGCAATCCAAATTACAATTTAGAAGAGCGCAAGTGGAGCGATATTGCCGCCGCGATTCGCAACAACCGAGGTGCCGTAGTCGCCGAACAAATAGCGCCCTATCTCGACAATCTCGGACAAGGATACGCGAGAGAATACGAAGAATATATGCTACCGACTCTCGCGCGTTTTGACGGCCGCCCCGAAGTCAGTCCCGAAGGACAAATAGTCTACCATTTTCCGCAATTGCAAACCACAGCAGTTCAAAAAAATCCTCAACCAGTAGGAGCTTATTTGCGAGAAATGCTGTGGCGTTTCAGCCACGCCAGCTCCGGCCAAGTCATGCTCGCGGCGGGGTTGGGAGCCGTGAATCTTGTCGGTGCGTTAGTTTTGGGGAATTTATTAACTAAAAGTGCAATCGCCAGTGGATTTATCGGTTTCGTCAGCGGTATTTATCCACTACTGCTGATTTACGGCGTCGGATTTTTGACAATTCCCTTAATTCGGTACTTCTGGACTCAGTGGAAAAATAGCAGGATAGAAACCCGGAATCAAGAGCGGCAGCAGCGAGCCATGTTATTAAACCAACCAGATGCCAACTTGCAGCAAAAATTAAGCTACGCCCAGGAATTTGCAGCAGAAAATCTACTGACTGGAGAAGATTTAGCTTATACAACAGAAACCGATTTAACCCAACAAGAACTAGAACAGTCAGCAAAAATAGATGCCGAATGGCAGCGGCGAATCGATGGAGTTTAGATTTTCTATTTGACGATTTGAAATCAATTAATAATTTTGAGTCAACATCTAAAATCCGATGAATATTAGATTGAGCTAGGTCAAGTTGGCTGTGCCAAAGACTGCTTCGTACTCCTAGCTTTTTTGACAATTTTAGGACGTTTAAAAATCAAACAATTTTGGTCGTATTTCGAGTCATGGCGCATAGCCACAAGTTCCCAACCCTCCTCCCCCAACTGATTGATAAATAGATGCAGCGATCCTTGTTTCCAATCTCGCAATTCCTCACCATTTACATATAAACTAATCAGCTTATTGCCAAAAGGATACATATTTGCATCCACAAAAAAATATTCCCACTTTTGCATAGTTATCCTTAATGTAGTTAGTCATTAGTCATTAGTCATTGGTCATTGGTCATTAGTCATTGGTCATTAGTCATTGGTCATTAGTCATTGGTCATTAGTCATTAGTCATTTACTCGTTACCAGGCTCTGCCTGGTAATGCAGATCCGGAGGCTCTGCCTCCATCTTCGCAGCCGACGACGAGGCAGAGCATCGCTTACATGGGTTCCCAGGCTCTGCCTGGGAACCAGTGAAAAGAGCTTGGGAACCACAACCAGTAAAAAAAATGCGGCGTTGCAAAACACAGATTCTCCCCTCCCACTCTCCCTGCTTCCGAGCGGTTACTGAACAGCAATTCTAGCCAAAGCAGCGCCCCGGTAATAGTGCAACAAAATCTGCTGGTAGCCGTATCCCTGCCTGGCCAAATTGTAAGCTCCCCACTGGCTCATGCCAACACCGTGACCGAAACCTTTGCCAGCAACTTGAAAACTCGTAGGAGCTTGACCGCTGTTCTTGGCGCTCCCGCCTGCATACTGAGGAATCACCGTAAACCGCGTGCTCCTCAAACTCAGAACCCGACGCAAATCTGCCCCAGTCATCACTCTAGAACCGCCATCTCCCACAACTTTCATCCTCAAAACGCTGCCGTAAGCGGTAGTGCGTTCTGGCTTCATCGAGATTACGTTACCGACGCCGGAAATCTTGCTGCTGATTTGAGCGCGGGAGAAATTTTCTTTCCACTGATAAACCGGCGCACCTTGGTCGAAGTCAGGAACACCGCGCAGGTAAGGCAGGGGTTCCGTCCAAACATCCTCAACATTTTCGGTATGTCCGCCAGATGCTGAGTGGAAAACAGCTAAAATAATCTGACCGTTGTAGGTGAGAACTTGACCTGCGGTGGCATCGACTGCGCTATAAGTACCCGAAGATTCTGTTTGCAGTCCTTTGTAAACCTGCGAAGACTGAGTGTCGTCCACATCGTAAAGGTCGGTTTCGCTTTTGAGGCGCTCGTGGATTGCGTAGGAACGGGCGGCGACTGCTTGGGCTTTTAAGGCCTCCAGAGGCCAATTGCCGCTCATTTCGGCACCGAGAACGCTGTAGAGATACTGTTCGATATCGACGTAGTTGACTGCTGTCAGGCCTCCTTTTTCGGGAATTACAAGGGTGCGTCCGCGATACCACCGATCGCCAATCCAAACATACCCGTTCCCGGTCGGCTCGATCCAAATTTGATTGGCGGCCCAGCGCCCGATCGCCACTTTGCCCGATCGAAATTGAGCCGATCCAGAACTGTTGGCAGACAGTTCGCCCAAATTGCGCCCGCTACCGTCGCGGATTGCAGCCTTAGTAGAACTGCCGACTTTGATCTGACTTGCGCCGTCTTGTACCGCCACTCGCAAGATCAGCGCCGCCTGTGCTGGGGCTACCATTACCAGCCAAAACAACAGAGAAATCCAAAAGTAGCGTTTTGTTAATCTTGAAAGAAGCGAAGCAAATAACACTCCTGGCTGCATTTAAAAAAGTTCCTCCTGTGCTGTACGAGTTTGAGAATTTTTAAGGGGAAGGTTTGGTTGGGGAAAAGGAAGGAGAACGGCAGAAAGAAAACGTTAGAATTGGGTTTGGCACTTTGTGCGCCTGTCAAAAAAGATTGGAACGACTCGATGCTCGCAGCAACAGCGATTTATCCCGGTTCCTGCCTGCGACTATTTCCTATAGGTCGGATTTGTCGCACTCTGGATATATGTAACATATTTTTTAAGATTTAATTGAGGTGATTTGACTCTTGCAGATTACATTTCTCGGAACTAGCTCCGGCGTGCCGACGCGATCGCGCAACGTTTCCAGCATCGCCCTGCGTTTGCCTCAGCGAGCGGAACTCTGGCTATTTGACTGCGGCGAAGGAACTCAGCATCAGTTTCTGCGAAGCGAGCTCAAAGTCAGCCAACTGAGCCGTATTTTCATCACTCACCTGCACGGCGACCACATTTTCGGCTTAATGGGTTTGCTGGCTAGCTGCGGTTTGGCGGGGAATGTCAAGCGCATCGATATTTACGGGCCTCCGGGACTAGAAGAATATTTGCAAGCTGGCGTGCGCTATTCTCAAACTCATTTTTCTTACCCGGTAAAGATCCACAAAAGTCAGCCGGGAGTTATCTATGAAGATGACGAATATATTGTTAGTTGCGCTCCTTTAAAGCATCGAGTTACTGCTTTTGGTTATCGAGTAACTGAGAAAAATCGTCCCGGACATTTTGATGTAGAAAAAGCGAAGGCTGTGGGTATTCCTTCCGGGCCAATTTACGGGCAATTAAAACAAGGAAAAACGGTAAAATTATCGGACGGGCGACAGTTTCAAGGTAGCGATTTTTGCGGCCCCGATCAAATTGGGCGGAAGTTTGTTTATTGTACAGACACAGTTTTTTGTGATGGGGCGGTGGAATTGGCGAAGGATGCCGATTTGTTGGTGCACGAAGCGACTTTTGCCCATCAAGATGCTCAAATGGCCTTCGATCGCCTGCATTCAACCTCAACAATGGCGGCTCAAGTTGCTTTGCTCGCTGGGGCAAAACAATTAATTATGACGCATTTTAGCCCGCGTTATGCTCCGGGAAATGCGATCGTCCTAGATGATTTGCTCAAAGAAGCCCAGGCCATTTTTCCCAATACGAAAATGGCTTACGATTTCCTGAGTTACGAAATACCGCGAGTCCAGGAGTCGGGGAATGCTTCATAGATGAGACGGCGGTTGAAATCGCGCCCGTACAAACAAAGTCCATGCCAACCGGACTGAATGCAATCAGATAATCTCAATAGCCCGATCTTATTCAACCCTTGGCAATGGGCGCGAGTGTCTGTACAGGCGCGGTTTCAACCGCCCGGTCTTCTGCTACAATCTGGAAAGGTAAATGTTGTGGCTAACACTACAGCCCGTAACCCTGAAAGCTAATAGCTAAATTATTAAAAATCTGCCTCTCCTGCCATGTTTAAAAATCTGTTAGGCGATCCCAACGCGCGCAAACTGAGAAAATTTCAGCCTTGGGTAGCTGATATCAATATCTTGGAAGAAGACTTCCGCACCCTCTCAGACGACGGCCTCAGAGGGAAAACTGCCGAGTTTCAAGAACGTCTGGCAAAAGCTAAATCTCTCAACGAAGAGAAAGAAATCCTAGACGAAATCTTGCCAGAAGCTTTTGCAGTGGTGCGGGAAGCGGGACAGCGGGTTTTGGGAATGCGCCACTTTGATGTCCAACTCCTCGGCGGCATCATCCTCCACAAAGGCCAAATTGCCGAAATGAAAACCGGTGAAGGCAAAACTCTGGTGGCGACGCTGCCGGCTTACCTCAACGCCCTCAACGGTAAAGGCGTACACATCATCACTGTCAACGATTATCTCGCAAGGCGGGACGCGGAATGGATGGGGCAGGTGCACCGCTTCTTGGGATTGACGGTGGGGTTGATCCAGCAGGGCATGGATCAGGCGGAACGCAAGCAAAATTATAACTGCGATATTACTTACGCGACGAACAGCGAAGTGGGTTTTGATTATTTGCGGGACAACATGGCTACTGTCATGGAAGATGTCGTGCAGCGTCCTTTTAATTTCTGCGTAATTGACGAGGTTGACTCGGTGCTGATTGATGAAGCCCGCACACCTCTAATTATTTCCGGCCAGGTGGAACGCCCCAGCGAGAAGTATCTGCGGGCGGCTGAGGTAGCTGCTGCTCTGAGAAAGGAAAATGAGGAACATTACGAGGTTGACGAAAAGGCTCGGAATGTGCTATTGACCGATGAAGGGTTTGGGGAAGCTGAGCGGTTGTTGGGCGTTACGGATTTGTACGACCCGGCTGACCCTTGGGCGCATTACATTTTTAATGCGATTAAGGCGAAGGAATTGTTTATTAAGGATATTAATTACATTGTCAATCCCGATCGCGAAGTGGTGATTGTCGATGAGTTTACCGGCAGGGTGATGCCCGGAAGGCGCTGGAGCGACGGTTTGCACCAGGCGATAGAAGCGAAGGAACACGCGGAAATTCAGCCGGAAACTCAGACGCTGGCGACGATTACCTATCAGAATTTCTTTTTGCTTTATCCGAAGCTGTCGGGAATGACTGGGACGGCGAAGACTGAAGAAACCGAATTTGAGAAGATTTACAGTCTGGAAGTGACGCTGATTCCTACTAACCGGGTGACGAGCCGCGCTGACCTTTCGGATATGGTTTACAAGGCGGAGGCTGGGAAATGGAAGGCGATCGCCCAAGAATGTGCCGAAATGCACGAAATCGGTCGCCCGGTGCTGGTGGGCACCACGAGCGTAGAAAAATCCGAGTTGCTGTCGCGGCTGCTCCAAGAACTCAAGATTCCTCACAATTTGCTCAACGCGAAACCGGAAAACGTGGAACGGGAGTCGGAAATTATCGCTCAAGCCGGACGCAAAGGCGCTGTGACGATCGCCACTAACATGGCAGGACGCGGTACAGACATCATTTTGGGCGGTAATTCTGAGTACATGGGGCGGCTCAAGTTGCGGGAATACTTGATGCCCCGGATCGTGCAGCCGGAGGATGAAGAAGGGTTTTCGCTGGTGCAAGTTCCCGGTATTGGCGGCCGCCCCGCAGCTCAAGGTTTTGGTCAAACTGCCAAAAAGGTCAAGTCTTGGAAAGCTTCGGCGCAGATTTTCCCCACGCAGCTATCGAAAGATGCTGAGCAAATGCTCAAGGCGGCGGTGGAATTGGCGGTGAAGGAGTACGGGGAGCGATCGCTCTCGGAATTGAAAGCCGATGACATTGTGGCTGTAGCCTCGGAAAAAGCGCCGACAAAAGACATCGTAATTCAAAAATTGCGGGAAGCTTACAATTTAACTCGCAGCGAATACGACGCTTTTACCAGCACCGAACACGATGAAGTTGTGCAGTTGGGAGGCCTCCACGTCATCGGTACCGAACGCCACGAATCGCGCCGGATTGACAATCAGTTGCGGGGCCGGGCGGGACGCCAAGGAGACCCCGGTTCTACGCGGTTTTTCTTGAGTTTGGAAGACAATTTGCTCAGGATTTTCGGTGGCGAACGGGTAGCAAGTTTGATGAAGGCTTTCGGTGTTGAGGAAGATATGCCGATCGAATCTGGAATGCTGACTCGTTCCCTCGAAGGCGCTCAGAAAAAAGTCGAAACCTACTACTACGACATCCGCAAACAGGTATTTGAATACGACGAAGTGATGAACAATCAACGTCGAGCAATCTATGCAGAACGCCGCCGAGTCTTGGAAGGTTTGGACTCGAAGGAACAGGTAATTAAATATGCCGAACAAACGATGGACGATATCGTGGGAGCATACATCAATCCCGAGTTGCCTTCAGAAGAATGGGAACTAGAAAAACTTGTCAGCAAAGTGAAGGAATTTGTTTATCTCCTAGCTGACATGACTCCCGATCAATTAGAGGATTTGTCGGTTGAGGAAATTAAAACTTTCCTCCACGAACAAGTTCGCAACGCTTACGACATGAAAGAAGCGGAAGTTAATGCCATCCGAGCGGAATTGATGCGCGATGCTGAGCGGTTCTTTATCTTGCAGCAAATTGATACTTTGTGGCGAGAACACTTGCAGCAAATGGATGCTTTGCGCGAGTCTGTCGGGTTGCGCGGTTACGGACAAAAAGACCCGCTAATCGAGTACAAAACTGAAGGTTACGAGCTGTTTTTGGACATGATGACGGATATCCGCCGCAATGTGGTTTATTCGCTGTTCCAGTTCCAGCCGCAGCCTGCAATGCCTGTTTCGGCTGAGATGGTTTAAAAATAGTTACCGGAAATCAGGACACGGCAGTGCCGTGTCCTGATTTCGGGTAATATTAATTTCGATTCAACCGGAATTGATATTGCAGATTTGAGATTAAAGCCAATCTTCTTGGTCGCTTTTTTGTTTCCTGTAAACTTCACCTGTGGCGTGAATTTTACGGGTTTGTTCGTAAAGAGTTTCTTCGGTATGATTCCATTGTTGCAGGACTTTTTTTAAGTCTGATTGAATATCTCTAGCGCCGGGAAAGCCTCGGTAGCGAATGATTAATCTTGCTAATTCCGATAAATTGTAGTCGGTTGCTTCTCCTGTTAATAAACTATCGACACTGGCTCGATCGCGCTTGTATTGCGGATGCTGCTGATCTTGAGTTTTTTCTACTGAATCCATACTATTTATATTTCCCAATCATCTGAAAATATTGCTAGAAGCAACCGCCACCCAAAAGCGCGGACATAAATAACTATCATGAATAGAGTCTTAAATCCGGGCTTCATCAACGGTTTGATATCAAATCCTCTCTTCATCGGAATGATTCAGATATATATTCTCGGACTCTGTGTACTCTGTGTTCTAGCGCCGGTTAAATCACCTGACGATGCAACCAGAAACGATATGATTCGGGTATCACAACTGTCAACTGTCAACTGTCAACTGTCAACTGTCAACTGTTTAAGTTGTCGCTTCATTCATCCCCAGAAATTTTTGTGCTTGTTCAGTAATACCAAATATACGATCGCCATGACAAAAGATTTCCCAGCCACGAATTCCCATAAAACCAACACCTGCAACCGCCAAGGGCATCGCAGCGGCACCTAAAAGCGCGGCAATCGGGGGAAATATCATGCAGAGTGTTAAGAGAATCGCGGTAATTGCACCGCCAGCAAGGCCAGCTTTAGCTGTGGCGGTAGCGACTTCTGAGACTAACTCTGACTGGGTAATTTTGCCTTCAACGCACAATAGCGAATTTTCTAAGATCGAAAATATTAACTCAATTACTGCTGCGGCGATCGCCCCTTTCATTGCAGCCCCAACAACTTCAGCAACTGCTGCTTTAAATGCTGCATCCGCTAAAACTTGCTTAGCGACGGCTAATTCGGCCGCAGTCATGTCTTTACCGCCGCGAGCCCGATTTACCCAAAAATGTTCAAAAATCCCGTTAGCAGCTTCGCTACCGCCTCCATTGACGTGCGCTTGGATGTGACTCCAATCTTTATCTTGACAGAAGTTGCGAATTGCTTCGGGGCCTTGGGCGCGAATTTGGGCGGGTATGGATTCAAATATTGTTGCTGCTTCTTGAACGTTTCGGATGCCGTCACGCATCCCAGCCCTCGCAAATTTCCATTGCAGGTTTGTTGGCAGGTTCTCAAAACGGATGTTGTGTGCTATTTTAAAAGCTTCTTGACTGGCGATCGCCCCGGCGCTAACCATTGAACTTGGCGCTGACTGTACCCACGCCGTTAATACAGTTGCACTTTCCTCAACTTTAGCCACAATTTGGTTGCCTAAGTTTTGGGTATCGGCAACAGTTTCTTGTACTTTAGCGGTTAGGAATTCGAGCGGATTCTGGTTGATTGTCATTTCGCTCCAGCTTGCATTTATTAATAATTGAATTATTTTGACTATAACATTGCTCTTCAGTAAGTGTGATTTTTTACTGAATTGCTTCTAGCTTATAAATCAGGCTGTAAATTTAGAGCTTTTTTTTGATAAAATAAACCTTCATTAATTCGCCCTTGCTCTTCCAAAAGTTTGCCTAAATTCCAATAAGCGGCGGCTAAATCTGGTTGAATAGCGATCGCCTTTTGATAATAAGTTATCGCATCATCCGGCAAGCCTTGTTTGTAACACATACTGCCTAGGTTAACATAGGCTGCAACTAATTTTGGGTCAAATTCGATCGCCTTGGAGTAGGCGCGCGCCGCCGCTTCTATTTTACCTTGAGCTTGCAGGATATTGCCTAGGGTTTTGTAGGCTGGGGCGAAATTTGGTTGCTGGCGCAGTGTTTGGTAGCAGGAGGCGATCGCCTCTACATATTTCTGTTGCGTATAATAAACTTCTGCTATCTTGCTGCACGCAACCGCCGCATCCGGTTTGAGTGCTAATATTTGTTGGTATTGGGCGATCGCCTCCTCAAATTTTCCCAATTTCTGCAGGTTCTCGCCCGCTGACAAATACTGCTGTGTTAACTCGGAATTTGCGGTCATAAATTTTAGGATATTCAACCTGCTGGGAATGGACGAAAGTTTGACTCTTAAGCAATTTCAATCGCCGAGTTTTGAACAATCCCCAACCAAATCAAAGATTATGGTTAAAGATTGTTCCAAGAAAGAATAGAAAAATCAAGGAGACAGTCGCCACACCTTAATCGTGTCGTCATAACTGCCGCTGATCAAGGTTTTGTCTTGAGGATTAAAAGCCAGTTCCACCCAAGTCGAATGACCTTTGAGCGTACCCTGTTCCCCGCTATCCATCGCCCACAGCTTGATAGTACCGCTCAAATCGCCGCTCGCTAGCGTCTCGCTGTCGGGACTGAAAGCTAAAGACTGGATGCGATCGGCATGACCGGTAAAAGTCACCTCGCCCGAGGGCTGCGGCCCGTGATTCGTGGTGACATCCCAAATCCTCACCGTGTTGTCCCAACCGCCGCTGCCCAAAATATTACCATCCGGGCTGACAACCAAAGCCGAAACAGCATCGACATGACCCGTGAGAGTCGCTTGGAATTCCCCAGTCTTCCAATTCCACATCTCGATCGTACCGTCGCCCTTGCCCGCAAACAAAGTATCTTTGTTGGGACTGAAAGCCACTGAATACACTTCGTCGGTAATCCCCTTGAGGGTTTGCAACTCGGCACCGCCTTCGACTTGCCACAGTTTCAATGTATTGTCTTTACCGACACTGGCGAGGACTCGGCCATCGGGACTGAAAACAACTGAGAACACGCCATCTTTGTCTCCGTCCAACGTCCGAATTAACTTGCCAGAATAGAAATTCCACAATTTAATCGTACCGTCTGCACCACCGCTGGCGATCGTCCGGCCGTCGGGACTGACAGCCACCGACCACACGGGCCCCAAATGTGCTGAGATAACTTTGAGTATTTTGCCGTGACGCTTGTGCAGCAGGCGAATTGTCCCGTCATTGTTGCCGCTGACTATGACGCGGCCGTTGGGACTGACTGCTACAGCCCACACCGGGTTTTTGTCTTGCTCTGCGAGAGTGCGAACTGCAGGGCCTGACTGCAATGGCTCGCTGCTGAAATTCTGCATCGGGGGCGGCTCGAACCGAATTTCGGGAATGCTGGAAACCGGTTCGGAAGAAGTGAAAGCCTCCGGTACTGTCGATGACAAGCCAGAACCCAGCAGCACTGAAATTAGGGCAACGGCGGCTCCTCCCCACAAAGCCAAAGTCACCCTGGGTTTGTTGACAATCGCGTCTATCGGTGTCGGGCCGTATTTTATGTCTCTGAGAATTGCTTCGGTCGATCGATAGCGTTTTGATGCTTCTCGTTCTACCATTTTATCCAGGATGCGGCCGAGTCTGCTCGAAACAGGTATTTTCAAATAGTGCCTCCAGGCCCAAGTGTCCCCTTTGATATCAAACAAATCAAAGGGCGACATTCCCGTTAACAAATGAATGCAAGTCACGCCCAAACTGTAGATGTCGCTGCTCAAAATAGCTTGACCTTTGATTTGTTCGGGAGCGGCGAATTCGGCCGAACCAGTCACTGTTTCTGTTTTCAGCGGCCCGCTGTTGGCAGGAATTGCCGCGCCGAAATCGACTAAAACCAGTCCCGATTCCTCCTCCCAGGGTAGAGTACCTACATCCTCTTTACCCGCCGTTATTAAGCCATTTTGGCTGGTTTTGCGGTGAATAATATTGGAGGGTTTGATGTCTCGGTGAATTAGTTGATGGTCGTGAACCAGTTGCAGGACTGGCAACAATTCGCTCAGCAAATACCAAATGTGAATTTCTTTCAGTACGCCTTTTTGCGACAGTCGATCGGCCAAATTGCGACCGGGGATGTATTCTTGCACTAAATACTGGCAGCCTTCTACTTCAAAAAATGCCAGCAGTTTCGGTATTTGGGGATGTTTACCCAACTCGTCGAGGACGCTGGCGTCGCTGCGAAATGTCTGGTTTAGCTGTCCGCCATTGTCGGCGACTGAGGGCACTGAGCCACAAAACTGTTGAATGACGCAGCGGGGTTGGGTTGGTTGGTCTTCATCGACTGCTAAGAAGGTGCGGCAACCGAGACTTTGACCGAGGGGGTGAAATACTCGGTAGCGACCTTTTAGCAGCAAGTTTGACTCGCAGCTTTTGCAGGCTGTGGCGCGATCGAGATTTTCTGGATTCTGGCAATTGGGATTGATGCAGTAACTCATTTCTCTTTCCGCTGGAGACCCCCGTCCGACTTAAAGCCAGGAGTGGGAGAGGAAAGCGGGGCGGTGCGTGCCGCTTCCTTTGGACAAATTAAATAATTTGAATCATTGCTTTGCTTCATGATAATTGTTTCCAAGATTTTAGTGACAATTCCTGCGGTCGATCGCGCGTTAATTATTACTGACTTTCCTGCGATGGAGGTTTAATACCATTTTTCTAAAGCTGTGTTATGGATCAAGTCCTAGCCCCCCCTTACTAAGCTACCGTTGGGGGGCTAATATCTAGCACTACTTTATGAAATTGGTATAATAGGTCGATCGCCCGCGTGCCGTGACATTATTCGGCAGAACTCGCTCTCAACGAATTAGGCTATACTGTCATTGCGGATACAATAATTTTGCTCGCAGCGCCAAGTCAAGCCATCGCGAGGCATTGCCAAAACTCCCCTATCCTCCGATCGCCCTGAGTAAATCTCAAATTTCAAATAAACTAAAAAATTGAAATTTGGGCAAATTTCGCCCGACGAACTACTAACTTTTAACTATTACTTATGCCCTTCATTCGCATTCCTAAATCTTGGGAAATTCTCGATCCCCAAATTACCTCAGAAACAGCCTTTCTCAACCGCCGCCGCTTCATGACAAATTTAATCGGCGCTGGCGTGACTGCTTCGTTGCTGCCGCTGACAAGCTGTCAAAGCAGCGATAGTTCAAAAACCGCTATGGACAAAAGCTCAACCCAAGCATATTCGGGATTGACCCGGAATTCTAACTTCGCAAAAGTCGATCGAGCAATTACCGACGAAGCCTTAGCTACAAAATATAACAACTTTTACGAATACGGCGGCACAAAATCTATTTGGCAAGCCGCTCAAGCTTTGCCAACAGAAAACTGGAAAGTAGAAGTAGCAGGTTTAGTCAAAAATCCCCGCACTTACGACATTGACGACATCTACAAAAAATTTCCCATCGAAGAACGAGTTTATCGATTTCGCTGTGTAGAAGCATGGGCAATGGTAGTTCCTTGGGTCGGATTTCCCATGAAATTACTCATGGCTGATGTCGAACCACAATCAAATGCTAAATTCGTTCGCTTCACCTCGTTTTATGACAAAAAAATTACTCCAGGCCCCGGTTTAATGTCACAATTTTATCCTTGGCCTTACACCGAAGGTCTGCGGATTGAGGAAATGGCCAACGATTTAGCATTTTTTGCTACGGGCTTGTACGGGCGGCAGCTACCAAAACAAAACGGTGCGCCGCTGCGAGAAGTGATTCCTTGGAAGTACGGTTTTAAGGGCGCAAAGTCGATCGTCAAAATTGAATTTGTCGAAAAACAACCCGCTACTTTTTGGAATACAGTCGGCCCCAACGAATACGCTTTTGAAGCCAATGTTAACCCCGACCAACCTCACCCCAGATGGTCTCAAGCCAGCGAAAGAGTCGTCGGCCCCGGTAACAGTTGGTCGTGGGAAACTCGCCCGACTTTGCCCTATAACGGTTACGGCGAATATGTGGCGAGTCTTTACAGGTGAACTACCAGACGCTGATGCGTAGCATACAGCACTGGCTTCCTGATTCATTGGGATGTGCTGTTGCTATCCGTTGAAGCAAGTAGTCTGATCTTCCCTCCACAGGCAGGAGTCCTAGTTCCTAAGACCCATACTTTTTCTGGCTACACGCTCCGTTTAGCTTGGTTTTCGCCTAGGAGGATAGTGGTCAAGATAGTGCAATTGTATCACTGATTCGCTATCGCTCAACTTGTTTCTGGTTCGTTTTCATCCCGTCACCCACCTGAGTACAGGTAGGGTGCGGGACTTCCCACTCACATTCAGTTAAAATTTCATTCCTAAAATTCGATCGCCCGTGTGGAATGCGAGTCTGCTCTTTTGCGGACTCGCATTCCGCACGCGCGAACCGCTTTTGGGTACTATTTTGCCTGAAATTGCTTACCTGAAAACTGCTATAGTTCCCAACGCTTATCGCTTTTGAGCAAGGCCTCAAACTCAGCCGCTGGTAAAGCCTGACTGAAAAAATAGCCTTGAATTTCGTCGCAATCGCGGGCGCACAAAAACGCAAGTTCCCGCTCATTTTCTACCCCCTCAGCAATCACAGTCATATTCAGAGAGTGCGCCATTTGAATAATCGCTACTGTAATCGCTGCATTTTGGCGATCGTCCGCAATATCCCGAATAAAACTCTTGTCAATTTTGAGCGCATCAAATACAAAGCGTTTCGGATAACTCAAAGAAGAATACCCAATCCCAAAATCATCAATCGCTATCCTAATCCCCATATCTCTCCATACCTGAAAAGCTCCCGCCGCAGCCGTTTCATCTTGCAAAATCAGACCTTCCGTCAATTCTAATTCCAGACATTTAGGATCGAGATTAGTTTCTCTCAATATCTGGCTGACTCTCTCCGTCAAATTTTTGCCTTCAAACTGGCGGGCTGACACATTGACTGCTACCCGCAGCGGAGGTAAACCCTCAATTTGCCACGCTTTAGTTTGCCTGCAAGCAGTCTCTAAAACCCATTCGCCCAGCGGTGCAATTAAGCCCATTTCTTCAGCCATTGGAATGAATTCCCCAGGGGAAACTCGACCTCTTTTTGGATGATTCCAGCGCACTAATGCTTCAGCACCAACAATTTTTCCGGTTTCAATTTGTATTTTTGGTTCATAATAAACTTCAAATTCCGAGCGTTTCAAAGCATGGCGAAGACAATTTTCTTGACTAAGTTTATTAATGGAAATAATTGCATTTTTAGCGGTATAAAATTGATAGTTATTTCCTCCTTTCTCCTGAGAATTATACATGGCTGTATAAGCATTTTTCAGTAGTTCGTCTCCATTGCTGCCGTCGTTTGGAGATAAACAAATGCCGATACTCGCCGTGACGTACAGTTCGGAGCCTCTGGCCATTATAGGTTGGGCTACAATATCTAAAATATTTTGAGCAATTTTGACAGCATCCTGTTTTTTGGCAACTGGTTCGATAACAATTGCAAATTCAGCAGCTTCCAAACGAGCCACTATATTAATTTTATCCGTGCAGTTACTCAGCCGTTCGGCAATTTTACAAAGTACAAAGTCGCCAATATCGTGTCCAAATGTACTGTTAATCCTGTTGATTTTATCTAAACTAAGAGTCATAACCGGAATCATTGCTGGCAAGTTTTTGTGTTTGTCTAATATCTGACTTAGCTGCTCTCGCAACAGCGAACGATTTGGCAAGTTTGTCAAGCAGTCGTGCTGATGTCGGTGCAGAGCTATTTGAATAGTTGTGTGCAAGTTTTTTTCTTCAAATGGTTTAACAATATAGCCGAATGGTTTGGTTGAATTGACCCGTCGCAAAGTATTTTCGTCAGCATAGGCTGTTAGATAAATTACCGGAATTGCCAAGCGCGATCGAATTACTTCTGCTGCTGTAATACCGTCGATTTCTCCTTGCAGGTTAACATCCATTAAAACTAAATCTGGTCGAGATTCTGTTGCCGATTGAATTGCTTCTTCTCCTGAATAGACAATATCAGTGATTCTATAACCCAGAGATATTAAGCTGTCGGAAATGTCTTCGGCAATAATGCTTTCGTCTTCAACTATCAGAATTTTTTTATTAGGCATATTTTTTTCTCTCCGAAGATGGCTATTGTTGTTGAGAAAATGTTATTTTAAAAGTCGTGCCTGTTGTTTCTAGTAGCTCTATTTTCCCCCTAATTTGCTTAACTAAAGATCCGACAAGTCGCAAACCCAATGTGCGGGCATTTCGATAATCTAAGTCTTGAGGAAAACCAACACCACTGTCGCTTACAGTTAGCACGCAAACCCTGTCATTTTCTAAACTAAAGTCTATGTTGATTGTACCTGCGATTTCTCCTTCAAAAGCATATTTTAGTGCATTGGTCACAAGTTCGTTGATAATTAATCCGCAAGGAACGGCCTCGTCAATATTCATATAACACGGCGCAATATTTGTTTGCAATTTGACGCTTTCTGCATGAGTTTCATAAGCTTGAAATAAATTGTGGGCAAGATTTTGGATATATTCAGCAAAGTCAATGTTTGAAAAATCTTTGGATTGATACAATTGTTCGTGAACCAGGGCCATTGACATGACTCTGTTTTGACTTTCTTTTAACATTTCAGTAACCCTGCTGTCTTTGATGTAGCGGGACTGAAGTTTGAGCAAACTGGAAATTACTTGCAGGTTATTTTTGACGCGGTGGTGAATTTCTTTGAAGAGGACTTCTTTTTCTGCGAGGGATGCTTTGATCCGATCTTCGTCGCGCTTCCGGTCTGTAATGTCTCGCACTACTGCTTGAATTACTTTGCGGCCGTTAATTTCCATTGCATTTAACAGCACTTCGGCTGGAAATTCTGAACCGTCTAGCCGTTTGTGTACCCAGTCAAAGCGACAGCTACCTGTTTGCATTGCTGTTGATATTTTCTGGGCGGCTAACCTGCGGGAGTCTTGTCCGTTGGGCTGAAATTGCGGGGAAAATTCGCTTGGTTTTTTCCCGTAGAACTGTTCTTGATTGCTACAACCAAATATTCTGAGGGTGGCGACGTTACAGTCAAAAAATGCTTGTTCGTCTAGTAGCATTACTGCGTCGCTGGTGGCTTCGTAAAGGCTGCGTAATTTGTGCTCAGATTCTTGTAAAGAAGCGATTAGTTCGGTTTTTTGAGCTTCGGCGCGCTTGCGGTCGGTAATGTCTATTCCTACCGAAACTGCTGCGGTTCCTTGATGATATTTCTGAGCTACTATCAGATAATTGCGGGTGTTGCCATTAATTTCTATGTCTATTTCTTGCCAGATTTGTTGAGATGAACTGTCAAAAAAGTTTCGGATCAGTTCTCCAAAAGCCGATCCTTTGTCGAGAAAGTTGATTTCTTGACCGACAAAGCTTTCTGGAGACAGTTGGAAGGAGGTGGCTAAATGCTGGTTGACTCCTATATACCGCAAATCTGAACCGATCCAAGAAATGAGTCCGGGCACTGCATCTAAGACGGCGCGAAGTTGGTCTGTGGCTTCTTGGAGTGCTGCTTCCGATCGCTTGCGATCGCTAATATCTGTTGCGGTTCCGCACATACCTAAAATAGCGCCGTTTTCACCTTGGTTGATGATGCTGTTGACGCGCAGGTGGACGGGGCTACCGTCTTTGCGAACTTGTTCTATTTCGTAAGGAGAATTGGGGGTTTGTTGCTGAAGGCTGGTTCTAGCTAAAAGTTGTGCAAATATTTCTATTTGTTTGTTTTTTTGTTGGGGAATTAAAAACTCAGTAAAGCGGCGGCCGATCATTTCTGGGGGGTCGTAACCGTAGATGCGTTTGGCGGCGGTATTGACAAAAGTTAAGATGCCTTGAATATCGATCGACCAAATAAGTTCTTGGGAGGTCTCTACAAGGTTGCGGTACTTTTTTTCGCTTTCGGCAAGTGCTGCATTGAAGGCTGTTGTTTGCTGCTGAAGTCTGTTTTCTAATTCTTGATTTGCTGTTTCGAGAGTGGCGATCGACTTTTGGCGATCGGTAATATCGGTAGAAATACCGACAGCCCCGACAATTTCCCCCCTTGCATCTCGCAGCGCTGTCGATCGAATTTCGTGAATAAAATGCCCGACTGGGGCATTCCAAGTGCGATCTTTTCCTGCTATTACCCCGGCAATATTTTCTAAAATATCTGGCTGACTGCCGTAAACTTCAAAAATCGACAGTCCGACAGTTACAGGTTGTTTGAACCCCAAATTTTCTAATTTTTTGCCGGAAGCAAGGGTTAACCTGCCGTCTTTGTCAGTTGCCCACAGGAAAATTGGGGAACAACTGAGGGCGGCGTGGAGGGTTTCGTTTTCTTGTTTTAGCCGATCGATTTCGGTATGAAGCTTCGCGCGCGTGTTGCTCAATTCTACCGTTAGTCGATCGGCTATAAGCTGCCAACTCGCAGCAGTGTCGCACATTTCAGCAGGATTGCGCGATCGACAGATGGATTGGTTGCAGTATGACATGGTTCTCAGGGATGTACTGTATATTTAATCCCGGGCTATCTTTTAAGCATAAACTTTTTAAGTGAAATATTACAGTTTTTTGGGATACTCATCCGAGCCAGATGCGATAGTTTAAATCTTGTTTAAAACATTCAGCAATTGCTCCCCTGTCTGTCTTTCTGGCAACTTTTTAAAGGTTGATAACAAGCTGAATAATGCCTGTAAATACGTATTTTCACGGTAAGCAGGTGTAGTATTTTCAAAACAAGTTTCGCAATGTTAGCCTTGTACAAGACATACAATTATAAAAATTTTATATTGTTTGCGTATATTCACGCACTCAAGAATCGGGAATCGGGATTTTTGAAATATAGTCACGGCTAACAAAAGTGCGATCGGGGCGATCGCAAGGGAACAGCGATTTAAATCTAAAACCTCAAACTTGTTCTGAGGTTTTAGATTTTAGACATTTCAAGTTACCCGTACAAGTTTTAGATCGTAGAATTAAAAAACAGGTAAATAGTTATTAAATTATGGTTAAGATTTCGTTTTTAAATTTGCTTTTCTTATCGTTATAGTATCTATTAAAAAATCGAAATTCGGGAATGACAAGGCGCGGTAGACAAAAGCACCACTCAAGCAGGTTGATGTGCAGGTGTGACTCTGCAAAGCTCTATATTTATCGTAAAAATCGAGTTAAATAGCGCAAGTCCTAAGTTATTGACGGTGGTTGTTAATGCTATTATAATCAAATCAGCGTTTCACACAAAAATCTGAAAGTGATATGTCACACTTCACAACGATCGAGGTTCAAATCACCAATGGCGAACTGCTGCATCAAGTGTTGGAAGAGTTGGGTTATAACGTAGAGTCCAACGTGCAGGTGCGGGGTTATCAGGGCGACAAAACTAATGCGGAGTATGTGATTCGGCAATCCAACGGTTACGATTTGGGTTTTCGTCGCAATGGAGAGAATTACGAATTGGTTGCGGATTTTTGGGGCGCTAGAATTAACAAGCAAGAATTTGTCAATTCAATTAGTCAAAAATACGCGCGCCGCCAGTTGATGGCGGCGGTGCAGTCCGAGGGTTTTCATGTTGAAAAAGAGGAAACTTTGGCGGATGGAACGGTGAGGGTTGTTGTGGGTCGATGGGTTTAAGACTTGCGCTTGAATAACTCGTTTTTATATACCAAGTAAGTGGGGACAAATCAATAAATATTCGAGGGGTCAAGCGGGTTTTGCTTGGGAGCATCTGGTGTTTTGCGTTTATAGTGCGATCGTCCCCGAAGAGCGAGTACAATATGCGAGCGGGGACGATCGCACGCTCAATAAAAAAATGCTTTTTGCCACACACCAGATGCTCCCTTTTGCTTTCATCTTCTGGCTGTGATTTCGTGATTCTTCGCTAGCGCCCGCTTCTAGGTTTTTTGGGATTCGGTAGGGGCTCCCTTGACTGACATCTTTGATAGCAACAAAAAATTCAGGTAAACCGGCACCCACACAACTAAAATTTTAGGCTATTGTTCCTGCTCGCTGATTCATCTGTGGAGTAAATCTCAAACTTGTAGGGCGAAGTCGAAGTATCTAAAATCTCAAATCGACTGACTGGCGCGGGCTTTCGCAAACTAAGATTTAGGGGTTGTTGGAGTTGGAGTTGGAAACTTGCCTGCATTGGCATTTTTGCTTAAATACAGTACAATCTGCCGATTTTTGCCTCCGGGCCAGTTTTGCGGGCTGGTGTCTCAAGTTCCTGAGACTGTGCGAATCCGGGCCGTCGAACTCTCGAAGGATGTCAGTATATTTATCGATGACGGGCGATCGCACTCCAACTCTTTACCGACAGAGGAAAATAGCATAACAGATTGCACTAATCTATTGATAGATTTTTAAGATTTTTCGGAAAACACGCGATCGCAGGGTATATCATGGTAAAAAGTTTACAGCAGAGTTCCGTAAGTTCCACAAAAGCTTCGATCGTTTAACATTGATTTAGAAACAAAATCCTTAGCAGACCATGCTATTGCGATCGGGTTTTCCCGTTGGGTGCTGTTAAAATTTGACAAACTAGCAATTACCCGTTAGCCATTAATAGCAACTTAACTTATCCATCAATACAAAATTTAACAGGGGTTTCATCTATGTTTGCTGTGCATGAGACTAACTCGGAGTTATCCGTTTTGCATATCAATGAAATTTGTAGTTGGGATATATCCTTAGAATCAACTCTCCTAGATTTGCCTCTCTACAACTGTCAAATTGACTTAACCCAACAGGCAAAAGAAGTAGCCCAGGCTTTTGAAGGAAGTTCCATGCTTCCCGGAGTCATTTTGACCGAGCGGGGTACTTTTGTCGGCATGATATCCAGGCGTTATTTTTATGAAAAAATTAACAGGCGCTACGGGTTAGAAATGTTTTTTAAGCGACCGATCGAGGTATTGTACAGGTTTTCCAAGCAAGAGCTGCTGGTGCTTCCCGGCAGTAAATTAATAGTAGAAGCCGCATCGGAATCTCTTTACAGGTTAGCAGAATTAGTCTACGAACCCGTAGTAGTGGAAGTAGCACCCCAGACTTACAAATTGTTAGACTCACACCAATTAATGGTGGCTCAATCCCGAATTCACCAACTAACAAATAAGCTGCTAAAAAAACAAACCCAAGCGAAACTCATTCAAACCGAAAAAATGGCGAGTCTGGGGAGAATTGTCGCAGAAGTAGCCCACGAAATTAGAAATCCGCTGAACAGTATTTGGGGAAATTTGACTTTTCTGCTGTCCTATTTTGAAAATTTGCTGCAACTAATGTCAGCTTATGAAGAGGAATATTCGGAACCGTCTCCCCGAATTAATGCCCTCAAAGAAGAAATTGAATTTGATTTTTTACAAGAAGATTTGCCGATCACCTTAGAAGGGATGGAGTTGGGAGCCTCGCAATTGCTAAAAATAGTGAACGGGCTGCACCACTTCTCTCATATGGACGAGACAAAGCCAATGGATACAGACATTCACGAATGCGTGGATATGACGCTGTTAATTCTCAAAAACCGCTTGAAGAATAGCATAAGAGTGGTAAAAATTTACGGCGAACTGCCCCTAGTTAGCGGCTACTCCGGTCAGTTGAGTCAGGTGTTTTTGAATTTGTTAGTTAATGCTATAGATGCCCTGACAGAGTACGCAGCAAATAGAGAAATACAGACCGAGTGCGCGGATAACTGGCAGCCCCAAATCGAAATTACCACTAATGTCAGAGAAACTGAACAGGGCCAGCAGGTAGCAATTGAGATTGCTGATAACGGGCCGGGCATTGCCCCAGAACATCATCAGCAAATATTTGATACCTTTTTTACCACAAAACCGGCAGGGAAAGGCAGCGGTATGGGGCTGGCTATCTGCCATCAAATCGTCACAGAAAAGCACGGCGGCCAACTTTTTTTGCGATCGCAACCAGGCCAGAACACCAAATTTGAAATTCTCCTGCCAATAGTTCGCAAAACATGATTAACTCAAAAACAGTTTTCTGGTTCGCTGCTGCGGTGAAATGATAGGCTACCTTAGTAGTGGGTTCTCATTTTACTGTTCCAGCATTTCGGCAATTATAAAGTTCCAGTGGCAAATACATTCAGTTCCAAACTACAAAGCCCTTCACTTTCCGAAGGCAGCCATCAAGACCTTTCACTAGAGTCTACCCTCTGGGATTTGCCCCTGTATGAATTTCAGGTAAAATCGAGCTGCTTGGCCGTGGCCGTTGCCGAAATCTTTGAACAGCATCCCCTGGTGCCGGGAGTCGTCTTGATCGAAGCAGGAGAGTTTGCGGGCATGATCTCGCGCAGACAACTGCTGGAATATCTGCTCAAACCCCAAGGCCCTGAGCTATTTTTGCACCTGCCACTGAAAGTGCTCTACAGTTACGCTCGCGTCGAAATATTATTGCTCGCAGAGAGTACAACGATTTTGGCGGGAGCTCCACAAGCTTTGCGCCGATCGCCCGAATTGCAGTCAGAACCAATCGTCGTCCAAATAGACTCCCAATCTTACCGACTCTTAAACCCTCACGCACTAAACATCGCCTACTGGCAAATTCGCGGCATAGAAACTCAAGTCCGCTACGAAAGAGCCCAAACTCAAATGATTCAAAGCGAAAAAATGGCTAGTTTAGGCCGTTTAGTCAACGGAGTAGCCCACGAAATTTTAGATCCGGTGGGCTTTATTTGGGGGAATTTAACCTACGTCAGCGACTACAGCAAAAACTTGATGGAGTTGCTCTTAGTTTACGACGCGCACTGTACCGAACAACCGCCGGAAATAGCACAGCTCAAAGAAAAGATAGACTATGACTTTTTGCAAAACGATTTCCTGCGAACTGTGGCCAGCATCAAAGCCGGAGCCGAACGTTTGAGTAAGTTAGCAACCAGTTTGCAAAATTTCTGCCACATCGACGATATTTATCCCAAACCGACCGACTTGCACGCCAATATAGACAGCATACTCTTGCTGCTCAAAAGTCGTTTGACCAGGGAAATAAAAGTAGTGAAAAACTACGGCTACCTGCCGCCCGTGCCGTGCTATGCAGGACAGCTAAACCAAGTATTTATGAATATCTTGACCAATGCTATTCATACATTAATTAACGAAGCAGTCGGTCAAGAATTGGCGAAGGAGTTCAAGGGTGGAGGAATCAGAGAGGGCGATCGCCAGCCTCAAATTGAAATTACAACCCAAGTGTGCTGTCCCGAACCTGCGAGCGACTTGAACAAACTTCACGATCGCTGGGTTTCGATTCGCATAGCAGATAACGGGCCGGGAATGTCACCTCACAAGTACAAAAGAATCATAGAATCATTCTCTGCCGAAAAACGCGCCCTCAAAGAAACCAGCTTAGCAGTTAGCTATCAAATCGTGACGGGCAAACACGGCGGCGCATTCAGAATGCGATCGCAATTAGGAACAGGTACCGAATTTGAAATCTTGTTACCTTTAGCTTAAAGAAGTTATTGGTTATTGGTTGTTGGTTATTGGTTATTGGTTGTTGGTTATTGGTTATTGGTTGTTGGTTGTTGGTTGTTGGTTGTTGGTTGTTGGTTGTTGGTTGTTGGTTGTTGGTTATTAGTTGCTAGTTGTTGGTTATTGGTTGTTGGTGATTGGTGATTGGTGATTGCTTGTTGGTTGTTAGTTATTGGTAATTGGTAATTGGTGATTGGTTGTTGGTTGTTAGTTATTAGTTATTAGTTATTGGTTGCCCCTAACAAATAACCACTAACAAATAACCACTAACAAATAACAAATAACCACTAACAAATAACAAATAACTACTAACAAATAACTACTAACAAATAACTAATAACAACAGCCAACAGTCAACCATTATCCAACTGAGTGCCACACATTTTACAGAATTTAGCATTAGCATCATGTACTAACCAACCGCAACCCTTACAAACAATCTCTACTTGATTAGCACTTTTAACTAACTGTTTAATCAAATCCCCCAACTGCCAAGGAATCAGAGCAATTCCCGTCAAAATCATCAAAATAGTTAGAAAACGGCCGGATTCTGAAATCGGAGTAACATCGCCAAATCCCACCGTAGTCATCGTGACAACCGAAAAATAAACAGCATCCAAAAAAGTCCCAAAAGCTGCGGGATTTTCCGAATGTTCGACTTGATAAATCAAACCAGAATAAACAAAAATTATCGCCAGTAAAGTAAACACAATCCGGGAAAAAATAACCCCATCTTCGGTGCTGATGCGAAAAACCGAATTTTTTAATTCCAGAAAGCGGATGAGTCGGAGAATTCTAAACCAGCGAAAAATCCGAATAAAACTGACATTGACAAATCCCAGTAAAAATGGTAATATTGCCAGCAAATCGACTATCGAAAAAAAACTAAAAATAAACTTAAATTTATGATCAGCGCACCACAGCCGCACTAAATATTCAACAGTAAAAACGACTAAAAGAGCGGTGTCGAGAGTTGCTAATCGAGTTCTAACTGATTCGGAAATCGGGTAAGTTTCTGCGATAAAGCTGGCAGTAGATAGGAGAATGAGTCCGGTAATAATTAAACTGACGGTTCTCCCTGCGGGCGTTTCAATGTCTTCTAAATAAAATGCAATTTGTTTGCGATTTAACATAAATAATCTGTATTGTAGCAGGACTCGGCGATTGAAATCGTCAGCGTCAAAGGATGTGCGCGCCGGAGGGCGACTGAAGAGGAAACGGGGTATTAAAGCCGGCTTTAGGATAATTCCCGTAGGGGCTAGTTCACGAATGTATGCAGCAATACAAACGAGAAATCCTGTAAACCCGACGCCCCAACCCGCCGCCCCAACCTACTCCCTTAAAGAATCGAAAGGCGACGGAAATCGCCTAAGCGTCAAAGGATGTCCGCCGGAGGGCGACTGAAGAATCTACGGGGTATTAAAACCTGATTTAATCTAATTCCCCTAGGGGCTGGTTCAAAAACAATATATAATTCAAACACACAATCTATATACCAATACACCTGGGTTAACGCTGTTTCTTGCCAGGAGAGATCCTTGCATCTCCCTGGTTGTAGGGAAAGTAGGGGTTGGCGCAAGAGCAATTTTTTGTCCCCTCGGTAGGGGGACGGCAGGCGATCGGGCTACATCAACCCGCCCCACCGCGGCACAGAGTTCGATCGCTGGCAATTCGACGCACATGATATAACTGGTATGCTGAAAAAAATATTTAGGCGAATTTCTAGGTTTGACAGCGATCAAAATTTTCTGCATTTTACAGAAAATGTAGAAGTAATAATATCGAAAATTCTCTCACTGGCGATGATTGTGGTAATTATCGTTAGTGTTTGCGATTTGCTGATTTATTTAGGAAAAGAGTTGTTTAACGACGACCACACTTTGCTAAAAGACACGTTGTTTGTCATGTTTGGGTTATTTTTAAATGTTTTAATTGCTCTGGAAATATTAGAAAATATTACAGCCTATCTCAAGAAACACGTAATTCAAGTAGAGCTAGTTATTGTAACTTCTTTAATAGCCGTATCTCGAAAAATAATTATTCTTGATTTAGAGAAAAAAACAGCAGCAGATTTGATAGGTCTATCGACGGCAATTTTGGCCCTTTCAATTAGTTATTTAATCGTGCGATATAGCAATAATAGACACGATACTTAATATCTAGATAGAGAGTATTCGACCTCTCGAACAGTTTTAACAATCGCGTATTGAATTTTAGTTCTCCAGCCAACGGTCGATTTTACCGACGGTGAACTCAAGGGCAGTGGCGAAGTCTGGAACGGCGGGAAGTTTGTCTTGGGGTCGATCAAATACAGCAATGGTGCGATCGCTTCGGTAGACAAAGATCAATTCTTTGTCGGGGTCAATCAGCCAGCCCATGCGGTTTGGTGCGTCGCTTCTCGCCAATCAAATAGTGGTGAAAATTTCGTTAACGACGCACCAAAATATTTTGATATTAGTCTAACAAACCAGCGGGAGGCACAATTTCAATTCGGCCTTTTTCTAAGTCAACAACTGGCACAATCTCTTGCACGAAAGGAATCAAGATTTTTGTTGATTTAGGCTGTTTCTCGCGGATTTTCCGTGGTTTGCGGGTATTTCTGGGGTCAGGGTTTGTTTTGGGAGTTTCAGCTTTTTTGGGCTTTTCTAGTTCTGGCGGCGTTAGATTTGTTTCTACTTCTAACAGGTCGTTACCTGCGGCAAGAATATCACTTACTTTGCCTAAAATTTCCCCGGTTAATTGGTTAAAAACTTCCATGCCGATCAAATCTTGCACGTAAAACTCATCAGGTTCGAGGTAAGGTCGATCGGTCTTTTCTACAAACAACTTACAGCCCCGCAGCGCCTCGGCACCATCGCGGTCTTCCACGCCCTCCACCTCTACAGCATACAAGCCTTTGCCCGGTATGTAGCGACCTCCCAAAAACTCGATCGGTTCCGGTTCACTTTTGTTAGGGCGCAAAAGCCACCGCTTCCCCGGTTCGATAAATCTTTCCGGGAAATCTGAATCGGGATAGACTCGCACTTCCCCGTCCAAACCTTGAGCTGCTACAATTGTACCGATTTCTATCCACTCTGACATAAACTTTTTGGGAATTAGGAATTAATTGGGAATTGGGAATTGGGAGTTGGAAATTAAGAATGAGGCCAAAAGCATTGGTAGCAAACAAAAAATAACTAATGACTGCTGACTAATGACGGATGACGGATGACTGCTGACTTCTTTAAACCAACCCGGTTCTCAGGGCTACAACTGCCGCTTGCACGCGGTCATCCACAGCCAACTTATTCATAATACCGCGAACGTGAGTTTTAATAGTATTTGGACTCAAGTAAAGCGCCGCTGCTATCTCTGGATTGCTGTTACCTTCCACCATTAACTTTAATACCTCCAACTCCCGCTGCGACAACTGACCAAAAGTAGCTGTAGAGGCTGGTGCCGGCGGTTTGAGATGCTCGATCACAGTGCGGGCAATTTGAGGGTCAAGGTATGTAGCCCCCTCTGCTGCCGCTGCGATCGCCGCTAACAGCCTGTCTACGGAAGCACCTTTAATACAATAAGCATCAGCACCGCTAGAAAGTGCTGCAATAATTTCAATTTCTGCTGTGTGAGAAGTTAACATTACCACTCGAACTTCCGGCATTTGTGATTTAATTTTTTGAGTGGCTGCTATGCCGTCTAGCCTGGGCAAACCGATATCCATAACGATAATATCAGGCTTGAGTTTCAGTGCAGCAGCTACTCCTAAATACCCGTCTTCTGCTTGCCCTACTATTTCTATTTCTGGCGAATCTGCTAATACTTGCTCTAATCCCAGTTGCATCATCGGATCGTCTTCAACAATTAAAATTCTCATAATATGAAGTCAGTAGTCAGTAGTCAGTAGTCAGTAGTCAGTAGTCAGTAGTCATTAGTCAGTAGTCATTAGTCAGTAGTCAGTAGTCAGTAGTCAGTAGTCATTAGTCAGTAGTCATTAGTCAGTAGTCATTGGTCATTAGTCATTAGTCATTGGTCATTAGTCATTAGTTATAGCGGTTATCACAAAAGTGAGGTATGCCCTATGCCCACGGAGGCCTATGCCCTATGCCGGATAGTACCTCATATGAGAGCACAGAAAGGCTATAGTAGTCATTAGTGCTGTCTCCTCCGAGCGAACGTCCAAGTCATCAGGAAGAAGGCTATAACGGCTTCGCTCATGGTAAAAAGAAGGAATAAGGAAGAAGGAAGAAGGAATAAGGAAGATTAATGACTAATGACTAATGACTAATGACCAATGACTAATGACTAACTTTTAAAACTTCAACAAATTCGCCTGGGGGAATCCAGGTTTCTGCTGCTGGCAAAACTGCTAAACCAGTTGTATTAGCGAGGTTAATTAAATTCGCTGAATTTTGACTGCCGCTAGCTGGTTCAAATTCCCAGACTCCCGCCACTAAATGTAGTTTACCCCAAACATAAGTTTCGCGCTTGCCGTGCGATCGCAATTCAGCATTACACCTAGCCTTGACAAACTCCGGCCCCCAAGCATCCGCGCCCAGCCCAGACATCTTTCTCAAAGCAGGCACAACAAACCGCCAACAGCAGACTAAAGCTGAAACCGGATTTCCGGGCAAACCAAAATAGAGACAATCCGAACTCGAAATCGGCGCATCAGATTTTGTTTCATCTCGTTTAAACGCAGCAACGGTTAAGGGTTTTCCCGGTTTAATCGCCACAGCCTGAATGTGAATTTTACCTCCTAAATCTGCCAAAATTTTCTCTACATAATCGTAGTCTCCTACCGAGACACCGCCCGTAGAAAGCACTACATCCGCTGTCGAAACAGCCTGGGCGATCGCCTTTTGTAGCGCATCTTCGCGATCGGGAATTATCCCCAATCCGATCGGCTCACATCCCATTTGCGCCAACAAAACAGACAAAGCATACTGATTCGAGTCTACCAGTTTCCCAGGACTCAAAGGTTTGTCCGGCGATACCAATTCGTCACCAGTAGAAAAAATAGCGACGCGCACGCGCTTGTAAACGGGAACTTTAATGCACTGTGCAGTTGCTAACACTGCTATTTCTGGCGCATTGATAGCAGTACCGCGATCCATCAAAGTTGTTTCTGCTTGATAAAAAGCGCCTTTGTGCCTGACAAAAGCTTGCGGTTTTTCAGGAGCAACTAAGACAAAAATACGATCGCCCTCACGCCTCGTTTCTTCCTGCATTACCACCGTATCAGCACCATCCGGCATCATAGCCCCGGTAAAAATTCGCGCCGCCCAGCCCCGCTGCACCGTAATTTGAGGCAGATATCCCGCTGGAATCTCCTCAACTACTTCGAGCACCGCTGGTTTTTCGGCGCTGCAATTTTCCACATCGGCAAACCGCACGGCATATCCATCCATTGCCGAATTGTCCCAATAAGGAAAATCGAGGGAACTTGTCACAGGCGCGGCCAAGATTCGCCCCGATGCTGCCAGCAAGTCTACTGTTTCTACATCCCGCTGACTGTCGGGAGATTGCGCCAAATTTAGTATGATCGATTCTGCTTCTTTTACTGACAGCATGACTGTTTCCTGCGATCGCTCTGCGATTATTTTAACAGTCCTGCACGCAAAAAATACTTTGACAAACACCCATATCGGTCAAGTGTGCAGTGTGCACATAAGCTATTAGCTGCGTAGAGGACTGGCTCTTTGCTGAGTTTGGCAGCGGCAATGATTGATGCTGTGGGCGATCGCAAACCGCGCGTTTATGCTTGATTACCGGCGATCGACCTTGAAAATCTGACCAGCACGGCAGCAAATATAACTTTTTTATGTCTTGCGAGTGATTCTTTATTCATGCTTTAAGCAGATGAGCGAAATCAAAATTTGAGATAGGCTGTTGACATAAAGAGTTAAAACCAGATCAAGTGATGAAACAGAATGGAAGCTGGAAAAAATATACAAGTTTAACAAGTTCGTTATTGTTGAGTGCAACGGTTTTAGTTGCTCCGGCGTTTGCTAGCGAAACCAATCAAACTCAAAACGTTAAACTTCAAAATACAGGTGAATATTTACTAGCACAAATACCCAATAGCTGTCGCCAGGTAATTGCTAGTAACGGTCTTAACGTGCGGCAAGAAGCGAACAGTAACAGCCAAGCAGTCGGCATCATCGGCTCCGGCAGAACTGTGACAATTCAAAGTCTGGGCGAGAATGGTTGGGTGCCAATTACAGCACCGCTAAAAGGCTACGTATACGGTGGTTTTCTCGGAGAGTGCGAAACTGCAAATGCTCCGCCTCCTACTGACTGCCGCTTAGTTGCAGCCGTCAGAGGAATTAACGTACATCAAACACCTTCGACTGATGGAGAAACGGCTGGTTTCGTTGCGAAGGGACGAAGAGTGACGATTGAAGGTTTAGGAAGCGATGGTTGGGTGCCCATTACAGTACCTCTGAAAGGCTACGTCCAATCTGAAAACCTGGCATATTGTCGTTAATTTAAAAAACAGTGATGAATGACCAATCAAACCCAGAAGAAAAAACTGATTTGCAGCAAAAGTCTAGTTTGTTAAATGTGGTTGCGGAGACAGCAGAATCTGCACTGAATGCAGGCAAAGCGGCTGTTGATACGGCAGTTAATTTGGGGGAAGCTGCTGCTAAACAAACTTATCGATTAATTGGACACGCAACGCAGGGAACCGGACAAGTTGTGACTTTTGTTGGGAATCTTCCTTTTGTCAGACAAGTTGCAGGTGTGTTCAGGGTTGATTGGTTAGTTGGAGTTACCTCGCGCGTCGATTTGGCCAAAGCCGAAGCGGAAGTCAAGCAACTCCAACAACAGTATCCCAAGGAAAATTCCAGCGAAATTGCCCATCGCATCATGGTGCAAAAAGCGATCCAAGCAGGTGGTGTCGGACTTGCTAGCAGCCTTTTACCCGGTGTCGCGGCTGCACTGTTGGCGATCGATTTAGTCGCGACTACTGCGATTCAAACTGAAATGGTTTATGAAATTGCTGCCGCCTATGGGATGGATTTGCAAGATCCAGGGCGAAAAGGCGAGGTTTTGGCAATTTTTGGGTTGGCGCTGGGCGGTAGCAACGCCATGAAAGCAGGTTTGGGTTTTTTACGCAACGTACCGCTGGCCGGTGCGATGATTGGTGCGAGTACGAATGCTACGATGCTGTACGCGCTGGGATATGCGGCGCGCGAGTTTTATGAAGCCAAATTGAGGGAGGATGCTGATGAACCTGCAACCGAAACGCTGCAAGCAATTCAGCAACAAAGCGAAGAATATCTCGATGTGGCGATCGCCCAACAAGCAGTTATGGATCAAATTATTGTGCACATGATTCTAGCAAGTTATCCCAACAAAAACTGGGAAGATATTTTGCCAGGATTAAAGGTGTTGCAATTAAATGCCCATTCTCTGAATACGATTGCTACTAATATAAAATCCCCCGAACCATTAGATGCCTTGTTAGAGCAACTCAACCCCGACTTTGCCGTACCGCTATTAGCTCAATGCCGCCGCATTGCTGAAAGTAGCGGGGAAGTCTCGGAACCAGAACAGAGAGTCCTCGGTGCGATCGCCGATCGCCAAAGCCGATCGCAAAAAATCGACGCTCTGGATCGCTGACTTAACCTATGAGCGACCCAAACCTTGCAGAAAAACCAGCCCTAGAACAAGAGCGCAACGAGATTTTACAGCAGCTAGAAGATTGGCTGGAAACTCCCATGCTGGTGCTGTCATTTGTGTGGCTAGCTCTATTTATAGTTGAATTAATTTGGGAATTAAACCGGTTTTTAGAAGTCGCCAGCAACACAATTTGGGCGATTTTTATTGCAGATTTTATACTTAAACTCGCCATTGCACCGCGCAAAATTTCCTATATCAAAAGCAATTGGAGCGCAGTTTTTTCTCTGCTGTTACCGGCTTTGCGTACCTTTCGATTTATCCGAATTTTCCGAGCATTTAAGACAGCACGGGCTGTCCGAAGTTTGCAGTTGTTGCGAGTCATGACTCGTACCAATCGAGGGATGCGGGCCTTAGCTGCAAGTGTTCAACGCAGGGGATTTGGTTATGTTGTAGGACTAACAATAATTATTACCTTGGTAGGCGCAGCGGGGATGTATGCGTTTGAAAAAGATGTCGGCGACAGTTCCTCCGGTTTAAATAATTACGCCACTGCTTTGTGGTGGACGGCAATGTTGATGATGACATTGGGTTCGGAATATTGGCCAAAAACGCCTGAAGGCCGCATACTTTGCCTTGTTTTGGCACTTTATGCTTTTGCAGTTTTTGGTTATGTAACTGCGACAATCGCCACATTTTTTATCGGTCGCGATGCAGAGGATGAGGAAGCCGAATTAGCAGGAGCAAAATCAATTGCAGCCCTGAGCGCTGAAATTGCTGCCTTGCGGACGGATATTCAGCAATTACTGCATCAGAACTCAAATTCTTGAATCAGATATAGCAGTCCTTCCTTGCAGGAGTCGTAAAGTTTTTTACCCCACCCCAACCCTCCCCTTATTAAGGGGAGGAAGTAAGAAATTCACAAATGATTTAGGATTGCTATACATATCAAAAGGGTGTAGGAAACCGGATAATTAAAATCAGGACTTTCAAGATGATTGGGCGGTTGAAACCGCGTCTACAAAAACGATGTCGGCCTGCGCCGACTGGTTCGTAAAGAATATCCCAAACCCGAATTTATACCATTTTTGTAAAGATGTGCTATGGATGATATCGTTTCAGCTTGCATCGGAATCATTTAACCTTATTAGAACACAGAGTACACAGAGTCCGAGAATATATATCTGAATCATTCTGATGCTACCGGATTTGATATGAAGTCTTAGCCCTCCCCTTAATAAGGGGGGTTGGGAGGGTAATATCTAGCGCTACTTTATGAAATTGGTATTAGTATAACATAATATCATTTCAGGGTTTCCGGGAGGGAGCGGTTTCCCAGCGATCTAATATATCTTTGATTACAACTTCTTTAACCCAAGTTTGAGCAACAATTAGGATTGGAAGCGCTAGCAATAATCCTAAAAACCCCAATAAAGAACCAAATGCTCCCAACAAAGCTAAGGTATATGCCGGGAGCAGGGACACTTGCTTTTCCACGATCATAGGTGTAATAAAGTTGCCTTCTATTTGTTGAATTGCAAAATAAAGTAACAATACGGCACCTGCTTTTCCTAGAGAATATAACAAGGCTAGCAACATGGGTGGAACGACACTCAAAATCGCGCCAACATAAGGAATTAAAGCTAATAAAAATGCTAACTAAAAATCCGTTAACCAAAGGCAGTTGCACTTGCAAGAGAAACAGACCCACAGTGCTCGCAATCCCAATAAAACTCATGCTGAATGCAATTCCTGTCAACCAGCCCATTAAATTTTTTTCACATTCAGTCAGAATTTCATCGACTCGGTGGCGGTAAAAAGCGGGAAACAGCCTGATTATTACTTGGCGGTACGGCACGGGATTTACCACAAGCATAATTGTCAAAACGGTAATTAACAAGAAATTAATTACTAAATTGAGGGAGTTGGATAAAAATAGATAGATATGGGAAATTATCCACTGAGAAAGGGTTTGGAGTTGTTGGCTTAAATTATCAAGATTGGGAATATTATTTAAGGCCAGTTCCGGCACTTTTGCTTGCAACCAGTCGATCCACAATCGCAGTTTTTCTATCCCTAGCGGGATAAGTTGAGTTAGCTGTTCAAATTGAGAGCTGAGGCGCGTGAATATCAGGAAAATAAAAACAGATGAGATCGCCAGTACAATGCCAACTGTTAAAGCGATCGCCAGTTCGCGCCTAGCACCAGACTGCTGCAATCTTCGCACTAAACGGTTGAGAGCGATCGCTAAAATTACGGCAGTAAAAAACAATAAAATGACCGCTCTAATTTTCCACAAAATATAGAGCGAGACTATCAAAGCCAAAAAACCGATCCACTCTCCTAAACCCACAACATAAATCCCTCCTACAGGTTCTACAGGAACGGTGCAATATCTGAGATTAAACCAAAGACAACTGCGATCGCGATCGGGCTTAACCAGGTTCTCAAGTTGGACAGCGCAATTTTCATGAAACTTCTCTGATAACTCTTGTGGGATAGCCGTCCCCTCTGTCTTTTAAAATATTTTTTGGAGAAATCTATTTTTTACAGCATACCTATGTATGGGAAAGATTGTGCAGAATTCCAGCAGATTTCCTCAAATCTTACTTAAGATATATTCCCCGTACATTCAATTTAAAACTTCTCGTACCTCAGATAGATCGCGCGCCTAATTCGACTAACTAAAAAGTACGGGGCGATCGCCGGTACCGAGCCAATCCCATCCTGGGCTAATCCTCCACAGAGGCTATTTGATGGCGATCGCCCTGACTGATTTACCTACCTGGAGGGATGCCAAAACTCTCTGAACAGGAGAAAATTATAGTGGAATAGATACAAATACTATATCTGCCTTAAAAAAACCTTTTTTACTCAGAATTTCCCTTTTTTGCTTGTCCTCTTACTAACCAAAAATAGGCGAGCAATCTGCCTCCGGCACGCTGCGCGATCGCAATAAATTTATGAATAGGCGGCTGGAATACCCAACTAATTCCAAATTGTAGAAAAATATGACACGGCGCAACTCACCCACCGATAGCATCACAGAACCTGTCCGACGCGCAAGTTCTCAACCCTGGTTCGAGCGACTGGCAAGACTCGGATATGCCGCCAAAGGCTTAGTTTACTTTATCATCGGTTTTCTTGCCGCACAAGCTGCTTTTGGATCTAGTGGTAAAACAACCGATACTAAGGGTGCATTAGCAACAATTGTCTCCCAACCCTTCGGAAAATTCCTGCTATTTTTGGTGACAATTGGTATTATTGGGTACGTCCTTTTGCGGATTGCTCAAACGGTTCTCGATCCAGAACACGCTGGCGAAAAAATGGATGCCAAGCGAATTGCGACGCGCATTGGCTACGCTTTTAGTGCGTTAGCTTATGCAGGTTTGGCCGTGACGGCTGTCAAATTAATTATCGGTTCGGGTGGTGGTAGCAGCGGCAATTCAACTCAAGATTGGACAGCTTTGTTTTTATCTCAACCTTTTGGTCAATGGCTGGTAGGGCTGGGGGGAGCAATGACGATCGGTGTGGGTTTCTCTTACCTTTATAAAGCATTTAAGGGAAAATTCCGCCAGCAATTCAAACTTCATGAAATGAGTAACAACGAGCAAACTTGGGCCGTGCGACTGGGTAGACTGGGGATTGCGGCTCGTGGCATTGTCTTCACTATCATCGGCTTTTTCTTAATTCAAGCTGCGAAGCAATCAGATGCCAGTCAAGCTAAAGGATTTCGTGAGGTGCTGGCCTCCCTGGAACAACATCCGTTTGGCCCGTGGATTCTCGGTTTAGTGGCTTTGGGTTTGATTTCCTATGGCATCTACTCATTAGTTCAAGCTCGTTACCGACAAATTCTGCACTGATAAACTGCTCGCTTCCAACAAAATTAATAAAAATTTTTCTGTTAAGACGGAAAGATAGTCATGATAATTACAAATTGGCGCGGCTATCGAGTTGCAGCTTTGGCAGGCCTTATTCACCATAGCAATAATAGCTGCTGTCAGTCAGGGAACTTGGCAAAATGCCTTGGCGCTAGCATTATTTTTAGTAGCATCCGTGGTGTTTGTAGTGATGAAAAATCTCTTACTAGCGCTGTTTGATCTCCTGTTTGTGTTTGCTACTTTACTCAATGCTGGAGGCTGGGTTTGGGGACTATTTTATCAGCCGGGCATTATGATGAAATTGTTCATGCTTTCACAATTTTTGCTGTGACTTTAGCATTGAGTTTTTTAGCCTACAGTTGAATGCTGACTATTTTTGGCGATCGCCAACTGCTGTACTTGCTAACAATCACCAGTTTGGGAATTGCGGTGCTTTGTAGGAAATTACCGAATCGACGGCTGCTATGGTTCTTTTTAGCGAAGTGATTTGCAGTCTAGATGATACGATTATCGATTTGATTATGGATAGTTTGGGTTCTGGAATAGCTGCCCTAACTAGCTTGTGGGCATTGCAAGAATGGACGCGCCCGGTGCATTTGTCGTCAATAGTCCGATCGACATATCGCGCTTAACGCAAAGCAACACGATCAATTTTTGGTCGATCGCCTTTCATCAGATGGATATTTTCTTAGGGCCTCAGACCGATGGCAAGGCGGGGAGATTTTAGGTTAAATGGGTATACAAGCAAGGTTTTGAAATGTAGAACATAAAAAATCAATCTTTTGCTAATTTTTTTTCATTAAATTTTATTAGTATAAAGAGGTTTGTTGTTTCGATTTAGGAGAATTTTATGAAAATAAAATCATTGTCAACCACAATTGCACTGACTCTGTTGAGTGCTACTATTTGTTTGCCAGAAATGGTAAAAGCTAGTCCAAAACCCTCTCTCCAAGTTGCTTAAAGCAGAGTATCCTCGGATATCGACAGTTTTACGGCGTATCCAGTACAGCGATTAGAGTCGGGAACTGAACTTTCTTTTGTCCTGCGAGGAACTCCGTATTCTAGAGCTACTTTGACTATCCCAAATGCAGTGCAAATTCCGGCTTGTTCTACCCCACAGCGGGAAGCTACGGCACCTGCACCTGCAACGCCCAGAACGGTTGCGACGACAACTGAGAATGTGGTCGATAGAACAGCAGAACTCCTCGGTAAAACTGTGACAGTCAGAAGTAAACCGATCAATAAATTAAGCCCATCGACTTTTACAATTAGCGATCAAAAGTTTTTTGGCAGCAAACCGATTTTGGTTGTCAATGCCACAGGTAAGCCTTTTGCACTGCCGGCTGAATCGGGTCAAGATATTCAAGTAACGGGAACTGTTCGCAACTTTGTGCTTGCAGATATTGAGCGCGAGTACAAATTAAGCTTACAGCCAAATCAGTACGCCGATTACGAAAATAAACCCGCGATCGTTGCACAATCGATGGCCCTAGCCCCCACACCAGGAGAACTCACCTCAAATCCCCAAAAATACTATGGCAAAACCCTAGCGGTAAGTGGTAAAGTTGACAGCATCAAAAGTCCCAAGTCGTTCACATTGGATGAAAACAAATTAATTGGCGGAGAAGATTTGTTAGTGATACACACCGTTCCAAAAACAAGCGTGAAAGAAGGGGAGAAAGTTGCCGTAACCGGTGTACTGCGTCAGTTCGTTATCGCTGAACTCGATCGCGAATAGGATTTGCAATGGGATTTGACCTTAAAGCAGAAGCTAGAAGCCGAGTATACCAACAAACCCGTGCTAGTTGCTACAGGCGTGTATCCCTCAGCCATTCCTGATTGAGGAATAGAGCTCTCAAATAACTCTTGGGGAACAGGCTCAAATAGCCTGTTCTTTACAGGTTTTTAAAGCAGAAGTCTAATAGCTCGTTCATATCGTGTGCGATCGCACGCGATTCGTAGTGCGGACTTTAGTTTGAGCTTAAACGGAGGACGGTCGTCCGCATTACGAACTATTCTTGCTATGGTAATCGATCGCACATGATATCACTTCGGGATGATGAAAAACCGAGTTTGATGCACTAAAATCATTGGTTGTTACCCGAAGATTACAGCACTTTTCAGGTATGTGAGATACATAGCTCTTGTAGGGACACGGCAGTGCCGTGTCCCTACGGGGATATTGATAGTACCTATAAACCTGCAATCTGCTGTAAGTAAAAAACTAAGGTTTAAAGGCATTGATGCGTCTAGGAGCGATCGCACGGCACCCAGACTATCGGCCGAAACAACCTCTTCCTTGTTTCGTTTGTGATAATTATCAATTCAGCAATAAGGTGTATATAATGAATCAATCAGAATCCGTATCCGTATCGCCACCACTCCTCCAAAGCAAATTCGTCGAGAATTTTCGCTGGTTCAGTCGATTTAGCTTTTGGGTACAGTTATTGTTTGGTGCAGTTTCCGGTATTACTTTAATACTTGCCATGTTGAGCCGCAACCTGAGCGAGCAACCCAATAATCCAGGTATTGGGTTCGGCATAGTTTTAGCGATAGTTGGTATTGTATTGCTTGCTTTTAGGATATTTTGGGATTTTCGATATCGGCTTTTAGGCAGACGTTTACAAGGAGGCGATATGGAGTTCTATCCCAGCAAAGAAGATATTACTCAAGCCTTACGAATTGGATTAAATTCTAGTTTAGTGGGGCTACTGATCGCGTTTATCGCTTCGGAAGAAACAGTGGGTCTAGTTTTAGCAAAAAGCCTCGCTCAACCACAAGCGCTCGCAACTAATACGCCAGAAAATGTGATTCGTTCCCTAGATATTTTTGTAACCATGTCAAACGTCAATATGATTGGCGCTCACTTTTTTGGAGCTGTTACCTCTCTTGGGTTGCTCAATTGGGTAGATGAGTAGTTGGCCGCAAAAAAACCAACTCCTATGCCGTCAAGACTTACAAAAGATGGCATATTTGCCCGATATGGCATCTTATCGATGACCACAAAAAAACTTCGCAGTGCGGACTTTAGTCCGTAAAATGCCAAGGGTTCAAATCCGCACGCGCGATCGCATTTTCCTACAGTCGATCGGACACGATAGAACATCTTGCACCATTATCAATAAACTTATAACCGGGTTTTTGAACCAAAAATATAGATTTTAATGCTAATTTTTGGTTAGAAATCCGGTTTTTGCCACAGATACAAGATCTCAATTCAACTAACTATGAAAGACCTCTGGTATAAAGACGCAATAGTCTACTCCCTTGATGTTGAAACCTTCCTAGACTCGAACGGGGATGGTGTGGGTGACTTTCAGGGACTTACCAACAAACTAGATTATTTATCAGGACTGGGAATTACTTGTTTGTGGTTGTTGCCGTTTTATCCTTCCCCTAACCGCGACAACGGTTACGATGTGATGGATTACTGCAACATTGACCCGCGACTGGGAACTCTGGGAGATTTTGTCGAGTTCATGCACCAAGCAGGGGAACGAGGAATTAGGGTGCTAGTCGATTTGGTAGTAAATCATACGTCCGACCAACATCCTTGGTTTGTTGCAGCGCGTAGCGATGAAAATTCCAAGTATCGCAATTACTATGTGTGGTCAAAAAATCCACCCAAAACCGATCCAAGTAAGCTGGTGTTTCCCGATGCCGAGGACAGTATTTGGGAGTACGACGAACAAGCAAACGCTTACTATTTGCATCACTTCTATAAAGAACAGCCAGATTTGAATATTACCAATTCGGCGGTACGAGAAGAAATCTGCAAAATTATGGGTTTCTGGCTAGAACTGGGCGTGTCTGGATTTCGGATTGATGCTGTTCCCTTTTTAATTAAAGAAACTGCCACCGAAGGTACAAGCCCCGATGACCTGCGATGTTTCTTGGAAGAAATGAGAGAATTTGTGTCATCGCGTCAGGCTGATGCAGTTTTGCTGGCCGAAGCAAATGTCGCGCCCGATCGCATTCACGTCTACTTTGATCGGGGCGACAGAATGCACGTCCTGTTCAACTTTTTGTTGAACCAATATCTGTTTTTAGCCCTAGCGCGTCAAGAATCCACAGCCCTGCGCGAGGGACTAAAAATCTTACCGGAGATTCCTGATGTTTGTCAGTGGCTGAATTTTGTGCGCCACCACGATGAACTGACGCTAGACTGCATTTCTTCATCGGAACGAGAGGAAATTTTTGCAGCATTCGCCCCCGATAAAAGAATGCAAATTTTCGGGCGCGGGATTCGCCGCCGCTTACCGCCGATGATGGGAAATGACCGTTGCCGGATTGAACTAATCTATAGCTTGCTGTTCACTTTGCCCGGTACACCAATGCTGCGCTATGGAGAAGAAATTGGCATGGGAGATGACCTTTCGTTGGAAGGTCGAAACAGCGTCCGCACGGCGATGCAATGGTCAGATGCTCCAAATGGTGGCTTCTCGACTGCTGCAACTGATGCTCTTGCCAAACCTGCGATCGCCAGCGGAGAATATAGTTATAAACAAGTCAATGTCGCCGCAGCGCAGCGCGATCCTAACTCATTAATTAACTGGGTCGAACGTGCAATCCGCATCCGCAAGCAATGTCCTGAGTTCGGTAGGGGAAAATGGCAAATTTTGGAAACCGACTGTTCTTGGGTTATTGCCCACTGCTGTCACTGGGAAGGCAGGACATTGCTTCTCGTCCACAATCTAGCCGACAAACCTTGCAGGGTTACTCTCAAATCTAACGAATACACCAATCTTATTGATTTATTTGGCGATCGCCTGTACGAATCTCTCGATGACGGATCGCCCTCTATTCCCTTACAAGCTTACGGCTATCGCTGGTTCCGAGTCAATTAAATCTTAGACAAATCCTAATTGTTCAATATTCGGATTAGTTGGCGGATTTTCCCGGCTGATGCCACCCGATTTACCAACAGATAATACCATGCTAGCAGTTACCATTAATTTTGATGCGATCGCCCAAATCACCGACGACCAATTTTATCAACTGTGTCGCGAAAACCCCGATGTCAAATTTGAACGCAACGCCAAAGGAGAAATAATCGTCATGTCACCCACAGGAGGAGAAACCGGAAACAGCAATTCAGAAATTAATGCAGATTTTGTGATTTGGAACCGACAAACTAAACTGGGAGTTTGTTTCGATTCTTCAACTTGCTTCAAACTCCCCAGCGGTGCAAATCGTTCTCCCGATGTCTCTTGGATCAAAAAAGAAAGATGGGATGCACTGACTCCCGAACAAAAACAAAAATTTCCTCCTATCGCCCCAGATTTTGTCTTAGAGTTAATGTCGCCGACTGACAGTCTCAAGGATACTCAAGACAAAATGCAAGAATACATGAAAAATCAAGTAAAATTAGGCTGGTTAATCAACCGTAAAACCCGCCGAGTAGAAATCTACCGCCAAGGACAAGCAACAGAAGTTTTGGAAAGTCCCGCAGAGCTATCAGGAGAAGATATTTTGCCCGGTTTCGTGCTAAACTTGCGATCGCTGTGGACATAATAGTTAAATCCGAAGCCTAGAAACCGGGTTTTTTCTCGAATTTGCGGGTTGCAACGAAGTATGTATTAAAAAACCCGGTTTCTGAGTCCCCAATCTGCGGTTAAAAACAACTCTAATGGAAACTAAAGAAACAAATTCCCTAACAGCCGAACAGCACAAACAGAAAATGCAGCGCCGCCAAGAAGTGCAGGCGCAGCGAATTGCCAACGCTGCTAAAGACAAAGGTTTGATAATTGTCAATACCGGCAACGGTAAAGGCAAAACTACGGCTGCTTTGGGCATGGTTGTGCGATCGCTCGGTCACGGATACCGCGTCGCCATAGTACAATTTATCAAAGGAGCTTGGGAACCTGCAGAAAAAGCCGTTTTTGAAATGTGGGAAAAACAGCTAGAATTTCATGCAATGGGTGAAGGTTTTACCTGGGACACGCAAGACCGCGATCGAGATATCGCAACAGCTCAAAAAGCCTGGGAAAAAGCCTTAACTTTTATCTGCAATCCCGAATTTAAATTAGTGCTGCTAGATGAAGTTAATATAGCATTAAAACTGGGTTATTTGCAAGTAGAGCAAGTTCTCTCCGGTTTAGAACAAAAACCAGAAGAAACTCATGTTATTTTAACAGGTAGAGGCGCGCCACCAGAATTAATTGAACGGGCAGATTTGGTTACTGAAATGACTTTAATTAAGCATCCATTCCGAGAACAAGGGATTAAAGCTCAAGCAGGTATTGAATATTAATATGGTTCGTAGTGCGTCTTAGAATCGAAAACTTAATAACTTAAACAACTCCTACAGTCCTCTCTCCTGTAAGTTGCCTTCCTCAAAGGAGGCTCTTCCTCGCCCCAGAAGCATTACCAGGCTCTTCCTGGTAATATCAAATCCTCTCTTCATCGGAATAATTCAGATATATATTCTCGGACTCTGTGTACTCTGTGTTCTAGCGCCGGTTAAATCACCTGACGATGCAAGCGGAAACGATATAACGAGCAATCGCTTAAGTTATTAAATTTTTATTCCTTAGTGTCCGCAACAAAAGAACACTCAACCATTCAGTTTTTCGCCCCCTAGTCAACAGTCAACAGTCAACCGGAATTGATATCAAATATCAAATATATCCTATGCCGGCAACATGAGAGTAAAAGTTGAACCCTTGCCAAACTCGCTATTCACCGTAATTTCTCCCCCCAATATCTCAGAGTATTTCTGTGCTATTGCCAAACCCAAACCCGTACCTCCGTACTTGCGAGTAGTCGAAGCATCAGCTTGTGTAAAAGGTTGAAATAACTTTTGTAGCTGTTCGGGAGTTATCCCAATTCCCGTATCCGTACACTTAAATATAAACTGTTCAGCATCCCAACTATTCTGCTCGTTTTTGATTTTTTCCACGCTGAGTGTAATTGTCCCTTTTTCGGTAAACTTAGCGGCGTTGCTGAGCAAGTTAAACAAAATTTGAGTAAATTTAATTTTATCGGAATGCAATTCGCCAATATCTTTAGGACACTCAATATTCAAACGATTGGTGTTTCGTAAAAATAGCGGTTGAACAGTTTTGGCGACATCTTGAACTGCGTCGGACAGGTCAAAAGTTGTCAATTCAAGTTCCGCGTGACCTGCTTCTATTTTCGATAAATCCAGAATATCATTAATCAATCCCAGTAAATGATTGCCGGCATTATGAATTCTTGTTAAATCAGAAATAAAATTTTCTTCGCCCAAATCTAAAGCATCTTCTTGCAAAATTTCGCTGTAACCGATAATTGCATTTAGAGGAGTTCGCAGTTCGTGGCTCATGTTAGCTAAAAACTGACTTTTCGCCAAATTAGCTGCTTCTGCTGCTTCCTTTGCTTGGTACAGTTCTGCCTCGGCTTGCAAGCGGTCTGTCACGTCGTGAGCCATGACTAATTCAGCATTTTTGCTATCAAATATCAAGGCATAAGAAGTAATTTCTACGTCAATAATTCTGCCGTCTTTTTTCTGGTGCTGCCACAGGCTGGCAAAGTCAATATCTGCATCTACTTGGGATATATTTTGTAGCAATCTTGGCAGTTCTTGGGGAGGATAAATGTCGGCAACGGTCATGTCGAGAAATTCTTCGCGAGTGTAGCCGTAGTGGTGGATAGCTGCTTGATTGACGGCTATAAATTCGAGGGTTTCTAAGTCGTAAACCCACATGGGATGGGGGTTGTATTTAAACAAAAGTTTGTAGCGTTCTTCGGAGGCTCGCAGTTCGGCTTCGGCTTGTTTGCGCTCGGTAATGTCGCGGACAACAGTGCAAATAATCTCGCGCCCTCCGTAGGAAATCACGCTGGCGCTGACTTCTACGTCCACGCAGGAACCGTCTCGGCGCTGGTAGAGAACTTCGCCCATTTTGAATTTTTTGTCGGCCAGCAGGGACTCGATATTGTTGTCAATTAGGTCTTGGGAGTAGGCGGTGATATCGTAAATAGTCAGTTGCGATATTGCTTCCAGGCTGTAATCGAGCAAGTTTCTAAATGCTGTATTGGCTTCTAAAAGCCGTTTGGTTTGAGCGTCCCACAGGAAAATACAATCTGTAGCTTGCTCGACTACGGCTCGGTAGCGGGCTTTTTCTTCTAGTTGTTCGTTTTCGGCACTGGCGATCGCCCCGAGCATTCCATTGATAGTATGGGCAAGGTCGGACAACTCGTCTTCGCCCGTCACCTGCAGCCGCATCGAGAGGTCTTGGCTGCTGCTGACACGGTTCACTGATGAAGCCAAACCGCTCAAGGGAGACAGCACCAGATACTCTAGCAACAGCAGAGTGCAGCCGACAAACCCAATGCCCGCTAACGTTACAGACACCAGCAGGTACAACAAACTAATTTGACCTTGGCGGTAGATTTCTCTGGGTATATCAACTCGCAGCAGCAGTGCGGGTCGATCGTAAATATCCCGGATCAGAGTGTAACCTGCCATCAAATCTTCGCTGACACGGCGCACCAAAATCGGTTTTTTCCCCGACAGTTTCTCGCGCGCTTCCACAAAGTCAGCAGGTAACTGAACTTCATTAACGCTGCGTACAGTCAGAGGCAAGCGAGTAATTTTAGAAATCCTGGCAATTGCCGCAGCATCCAAATTGCGCCCGAATATTAGCGTGCCTCGAATCGGGCCAGTGTTTTTTGTAGTGACAATTGGTCGGGAAGCAATCAGTATCGGCCCTGACGGTAGCAGCAGAATACCAGCGAGGCTGCTGTTGATGTTGGGGTGCTGCAACAACGGGTCGCTGAGAGAAATGCGCTTTTTTAATGCTTCTGGAACAGGGGTTAGTTTCACCTTTTGGCTGTCGAAACCCGTACCGTAAACTATTTTGCCCGAAGTATTGACAAATAGGGCTATGTTAACTCTCACATTAGCCAGTCCTTCGGGAATCAAATTGGAAGCGATAAATTCTTTGTTACCGTTTTGGATGAAAGCGTAGTTGTCGTCCCAGGCTGACCAGTCGGCAAAGCGCAAGTTAAAATCATCGGCGGTTTGGCCGAACACGTTGAGCGCTCCCTTGACAACTTGTGTGGCTTCTTGTTCTTCTGCTTTGACAAGGCTGCTCAAAAGGATGCTTGAGGAGGCGGCATATAGAATGCTAGTCAGCCCAGCGATGGTAATGCCAACTATTGATAGTGTTTTTCGACGCAGTTTCATCTTGCCGAGTGTGTGGTATCTGTCAAAAATGCAGGGTTCGGGAGCAATTTTCTTGCTGTTTCCTGAACCCTGACGGATGGCGTGGCGCAGTCTACCGTCCGAGAGTGTTGTAGTTTGACTGTGCGTCAGAGGCCTACATTTTCTCCGGTATTTCCTGTTTTTTGTCTGACGCACCCTAGCAATGCCTTCTTAAGCAGTATACAGCTAACATCCGCTGACTTCGGGCATGGCGATCGAGCCTGGTTTTTCGCGAAACAATATCTTAGCCAAACGGGAAAATATTCTCAGAAAAAAGGTTGGGTTTAGGTTCTGGCATTCAAAAAATGCGCCTTATTTCGCTTCGCTGTAGTCAATGGAGCCAAAAAATTACGCTTGGATTCGTTAAATAAGCCTGATTTCTGGCAAAAATAACAGGTTCGATAGCGAAGCATTGAGGAAGAAACTAGATTTCGAGATTGTTTTTGCTGCAGGCAGATTGGTGCCTCGCTCTAGTTTTAATAGCAGTTCCCCAAACAATACAACAAATCGATACCGCGATCCAAATCTTTAGAAAAATAATATTACTTTCCCCACACTTGCTGTTTGTGAGCTTCCTTGCAAATACCCAAAATTCGCCGGTCGTTGTCGCTAGGGGCGGAAAGTTGCTGATACCGTTGCAGGTTGACGGAGTAGGGAGAGCTAGTGCCGTCGTAACTGTCCACTACTGTTAAATTTAACCGAGTTCGGTCTAGATTGCCGTAAAAACAGTAAAAATCAGACTGAGGCAGGTAAAAAGCCCCAATTACTTTACTCTGTCTCATTTCAAAGACAAAATATTCTTTTTTAATTTCATCTGGCTTGTTGGACTGGCCGTAGAGGTAAACACCGTCTGCTAAACCTGTGAATGCTGTATCTGGCTGGGGATTGGCGGGGGATTGCGAGATGGAAACGCCGGATTTGATGTCCGAGTGTCGGAATTCGCGCAGGGCGAATCCGATGCTGAAGTTACCGGGCGAGAGGGCCAGGGCGATCGCCAGACCTTGTACACCGCTTGTTAATATCAAATAATTTAACACCACTCTTCTACCCCAAAATTTTAACTAATACGAGTGGGAAGTCCCACACTCTATCCGTTTACAGGATGAGTGACGGGATGAAAACGAGCAGCCAACAAATTGAGCGATAGCGAATCCATGATAGGATCGAACTAAGCGGGGATGATAAGAGTAGCCGTTGTGGGCGAACTTTCCGTTGTATAAAGGCTAGACACCACCTATCAGTTTCTGACTGATAGCCCCAATATCCCGCTGGGCCGTAAAAGAGCTGATGGATGGGTGAAAAAATCAACAATTCTACTCCTTGGGACACAGGGAGTCTGCCTCGAAGATAAGTAATTATCTTGCTAGTAAGTACCACCTTCGGGTAAGTAAAACCTACGGAGGGAGGATAAGACCAGCTTAGAGATGGCTCTAATAAGGCTCTCCCGTTGAAAGAGGAAGCTTGCACTCTATTTGTTTACAAAATGAGTGTCGGGTATGTCACATAGCTGCCTCGAATCAACTCTTGTAACAGTTTCAAAAAGCTTGTAGAGAAACCGGGTATTTGGCTTAACGCGGGCTATTAACTTGAACTTGCGATCGCCCGCCCGGTTCCTGAACTCTCATTTAAAATTAGTTTTAATAAATTTTGTTTGCGATCGCCCGAGCGGGCGATCGACCTTTCAAATAAAAACATCATTACCAGCAGCACCAATACGAAAAAAGAGTTGAGATTTTGGTAAAATTCTCAACTCTTTAAGTCACTAACTAGCCAAATATTCTCTGACTTGAGATTGGCGCCGCCGCAGGTGGGCGAGGGCTTGATGTTCTAGCTGCCGCACTCGTTCCCGGCTGAGATTTAGCCGTTCTCCCACTTTCGCCAGGGACATTTCGGTGCCGTCTTCCAAACCGAAGCGCAGAACGATCACATCTCGCTGCTGCGGGGTAAGTTCTGAGATCAAAGTATTCAGGTCTTGCCGCAGCAATTCCGAGGTAATGTAGTTGTCTGGAGATGCGGTTTCGTCTTCTAAGAGTTCTTGCAGTTCTGTATCTTGGTTGTCTCCAACCCGCAAGTCCAAAGAAACTGGATGTCTTGCCATCAGCAGGTATTCCCGAATTTGGGAAGGGTGCAGTTCCAAGGCGGAGGCAATTTCTGCAGGGGAGGGAGAACGACCCAACTGCTGGGTGAGTTCCCGCTGCACTTTTTTAATTTTGTTGAGTTTTTCGGTGATGTGAATTGGTAATCGAATGGTGCGGGCGTGTTGGGCGATCGCGCGGGTGATTGCTTGGCGAATCCACCAGTAGGCGTAGGTAGAAAACTTGTATCCCCGCATCGGGTCAAATTTTTCTACTCCTCGTTCTAAACCGAGGGTGCCTTCTTGAATTAAATCCAAGAATTCCATGTTGCGTTTCTGGTATTTTTTGGCGATCGCCACTACTAGGCGCAAATTCGCTTCAATCATCTTTTGCTTGGCGCGCCGCCCCAACTGCAAAATCCTGTTCAGTTCAGCTTCTGTCAACTCCATTTCGGCAGCCCACTCTTGGTTCGTCAGATCCCGCTGCCATTCTTTAGCCAGTGATTGTTTGGCTTCGATTAATTTCATCATTTGCTGTACCTGCTTGCCGAAAATAATCTCTTCTTCTCGGGTTAGCAGGGGTACTCGACCGATCTCGTGCAGATAGGTACGAACCGTATCCGTTGAGGAGTATGGCCGACTGCTTGTGCGATCGGCTTTCACTGTTTTGGTTTTAGGGGTTGTAGTGGACATGGGTGAGTTTTGCACTCCTTGTAACAACAGATAAAAAGTTGGTGATACCCTGTCCCACTCTTGTAAGTGGGATCGAGACTGCGACAGAGGGGATATTACCCCCTCCTGTTTATCGGTGACGATCGGTAGAAGCTTGTTGTTTGGGATTAATTTTGTGCTTGATTGTCTAGTAATCCCCGTCGATTTTCCGTAAATTGCTAGCTTTAACAGCTTGTTCCGGCGAAGTGAATTTAAGTTTACTTTACTCAATATTATTCCAAATTTTGAGGATCGTAAAGGGTAAAAACCTCTGTCTTAAGGTCAAGATTCTACATTTTTCCTTAAGGTTTTCAATTCCTTGCTAGTTTTAACTGCAACTCAACTTCACAATACTCATGCAAACCTACTCATACAAACAGACTCATGCAATTCGAGGGCTTTTTTTGCTCTCTGTTCTATCATCGCTTGAATTTTTCTCCCTGCCTAGATGCTGGGATGCGAGATAACCGAACCCGATCGCCGTATTCGCTGCACTTACCATTTAAAATATTTCTTGACATTTATTATAAAGTATGATATGCAAATTATGCTGTGAGCGAGTAAGATGTGTGACATGACTCCGACTAGAAAAAGTGGCTGTTGGGCATTTAAATTGTAAATTTCAATGCCATATTCCCCTCTCCCAATCTCCCCCTCTCCCCCTCTCCCAATCTCCCCCTCTCCCCCTCTACCAATCTCCCCCTCTACCAATCTCCCCCTCATAGGCAGATAATTCTTGAGGGCGATCGCAGCTTAAAAACTGGCTTAGATCCCATCAGCCATAATTTTTTGCTTCAAGGGAATTTCAATGCAAAACTCCGCTCCCTCTCCCGGTACACCAACAGGGCGAATCAACCCCTGATGTTTCAAAACAATAATCTGGTAACTGATCGAGAGCCCCAAGCCTGTACCCTGACCTACAGGTTTTGTGGTAAAAAAGGGGTCAAACATTCGATCGCCAACTTCTTTACTAAATCCCGGCCCGTTATCGGAAATTAACACTCTGGCGCGATCGTCCGCCGGCAAAAGTTCCGTGCGAATCCGAATCTGAGGGCCCTCCTGCTTCTGGCTTTCTAAAGCATCTACCGCATTGCCAAGTAGATTGACAAACACCTGATTGAGCTGTCCTGGATAACATTCTATAAGTGGCAGAGGGCCATATTCTTTAATCACTTCAATTTCCGAGCGGCCATTATTTGCCTTGAGGCGATGTTGCAGTATTTGCAGGGTACTATCTAGCCCTTCGTGAATATCGACAAACTTCATTTCCGCTTCGTCTAGGCGAGAAAAATTACGCAGCGACAGCACGATATTATGAATTCTGTCACCACCCACCCGCATGGAAGAACAAAGTTTAGGCAAGTCTTCATCTAAAAAATCCAATTCAATTTCATCTGCATAAGCTTCAATTTCCGGTGCAGGATCGGGATTGTATTTTTGATAGAGCTTGATCAGTTGCAACAATTGTTGAATGCGATCGCTGGCGTAGTCGAGATTACCGACAATAAAGTTGATGGGATTGTTAATCTCATGAGCTACACCAGCCACAAGTTCACCCAGGCTAGACATTTTAGCGCTTTGGATCAGTTGCGCTTGGGTTTGCTGCAATTCTTGGAGAGTTTTTTTGAGTTGTTGAGTTTGGGCCATAGCATTCGCCGCCTGTTCTGCTTCCTGTAATGCCGATCGCAATTGAGCTCGCTGTTTAGTTAATTTATCAGTGAGTTTTTTAGCATCCGCTAAGGCAGTTTTCTGTCCTTGCAACAATAAAAGCAAATCCACTACCCGATCGTGAAGAGCAAAATCGTTAATTGTCAGCCCCAGCGGAGTGAGATCGGCTAAGTCTTCGATCCAAGGAGAACCGAGGAAAAAGATGATTTCTGGATTTTCCGCCGGCACCATCTGCCCTTTAAGTAAGATTTTACTGTGCAAATATTCGATCAAAAACATCGAGTCCGACTTTTCTCGAATCACGTCAAATTCTACGGAAATCTTGGGGCGTTCGATCCGAAAATGTTCCTTCAGGGAACTTCCTAAAGATAATTCTGGGCAAATTCGAGCTAAAACATCTCCCAAATGGATAATTTCAGTCTCCCGTCTCCGAAATGCTAAATGAAATGGAAAAGCCTTTGCAAATATCAAAGGAGGAGAACTAAATGCAGGGGGAACCATAATATAGCTTTTCGATAAAAAGATGAGGTACGAGTTTAGAGTTTAGAGTTTAGATTTTATAGCAATTTCATAAAGTAGCGCTAGATATTACCCCCCCCAATCCCCCCGATGCTTTGGGGGGGCTAATACTTAATCCATAGCATATCTTTAGAAAAATGGTATTAAATTTAGCAATTATTAATTAATTGATGAATAGCTCATGTTTGCGATCGAGGCTATAGCTTCAGTTAGATTTGTAGTGGATGGAGAACACGTCGTTATCTGCACCCTGAGTGCGATCGCTTGTTTGCTCAATTTCTACCTCTGTTTGGAATCGGCACGCCAACCCTTTCAACAGCCCCTTCACCATTGGTGCCAACCCTTGGCGGTGAGAGTAATAGTGAAGTTCCATACTATTTTCGGAGTTGTGAGTACACTGAAACGAAGGCGGTTGAAGCTGAGGAAAATTCAACCCGACGCGGGCGTGGAGATTGTCGAGGTTGGCTAGAAACTCCCGCAGGTTATCTCCCGCCAGATCGAGGATTTGGGCGTAGCCTTCGGAAGCGGTATAGATTACCCAATATTCCCCGAAAGCCTGTAAAATCTCGTCTGGGCTCATTCCTAGCACTTCGCTGGCGGAATGTACTAGCCGGTGAGTCAGATCGTCTGGATAAGCTTCCATTGTCATGAAAAAGTCAATGTCTACATCTGCTTTTTCTTTGATGGTTTCCCAAGTCTCTTCTCCGAAGCGAGAACAAACCATTTCTTCGATCGCTTTGTTAACTAAACCGTACATTCACCGATCCTGCTCGTTATAGTTGTGTTTGTTTATACTGGGAATTCAACAGACTGGAATTTGAATATTTGCTACTTTCAAACTTGCGATCGCGCCGCAAAGCCACCCTATATTGTATCAAAAAATATATGGAATGTTGCAAAATTCCCTGACAATCGATTGTGACAGCCGAGAATGTCACAAGCCACTAATATAACTTAAACTCTGATTTGGGGTTTTCCTAAAGTTAGAGACGATCGCTCTTTCCTAATCCTAGCTGCTAAAAAATATTCAAATCCTTAGAACTTGCGTTTAAATGCCTAAATTTTATCTATCTTAAATTGTGGAAATTGAGGAGCGAGGATAGGAGGGGTGTATATACGGGCTTCCTAGATGAGGGCTAATGTTATTTAACTGTCGATCGCCGCACATTCTAATTTAGAATTCAATAGGCTTGGGTTAAGATTATCATTGCTAAGTACGAAGCAAATAAGAGTGTCTTTTTTCCAGGGATTTCCCCTGTCGGAATCTCTTATACCAAGCCCAATACGGTGCACATAAAACTATTTATGTCCTGGAGTCCCCCCTAAATCCTCCCTTAAAAATGAGGACTTTTAGGGCATTTTATCCCTCTTTTTTAAGGAGCGATCTGTCTTGAGTGAACCCTATTGAACCAAGCCTATCGATTTATAAGGCAAAAACTAGCTGTTTCCTTCATGAGTAGGGGGAGAAAGTTTTTAGGAATAAGGATTAATTTACAATAAAAGTTAAGTAATTACTCCAATTGATCTAGGAATTGTCTATATCTTAAAATCCCAGATCCATTTTAGCAGATTCTGCCTCAGCAAACACTTGTTCGTCCGGCATTTCTTGCCAGTCAATATCCCCGATTTCCCTGTAGAATTGCTCGTCGTAGGGACGAGTCTGCACGACTACCGGCATCGGTACGGCGTGCCCCAAAACTAATGCTTGCTGTTTCGAGTCGAGTTTGGCCAAAACCGATCGCAAACTTTGGCCTCCTGAAACGCCGGTAAAGATAGCATCAATGTCCTTATCGTCGTTTAGCAAAGCAGTGATCCGGGTGCCGACTTGCGACATCACCTCGCCGTCGATACCGGAGGGACGCTGGTCTACAATTAGCAGGGTGACGAAGTATTTTCGCATTTCGCGGGCGATCGTACCGAAAATAGTCGATCGCACGATCGCCGGATCGAGAAAGCGGTGAGCCTCCTCAATGGTAATCACCAAAGGCTGCGGGCGATCGCACGGATTCTTACTCTGCAAAAACTTCTCTGCTTTCTTCACGTAAGATGCGTGAATGCGGCGAGTAATCACATTTGCAGCCAACATATACGACAGCAAATCCGAGTGCGAACCAAACTCAATGACTACATTTTTCCCACTATCTAAACACTGCAAAACTTCTGTCACATAATTTTTTGGACAGCGTTGGCGAATGTATTTTAGATCGTTCAAACGTTCTAATTTGCGCTGCAAAGCCATAATCGAAGATTTATTCCCCCGCTTTTCTTCACAAAACATTGAAATATCTTCGTTGGTCATTTCCAGCAACTTGTTGATCCAACCAGTTCCCAACTCATTTCGCAAAATAATTGCATTTTCGATACTAGCTTCCGACAAATTCAACTCCCGCTGCACCAGCGAGATATCTTCCACTTCAATTTGATCGAAACTCAAAAACAACTCTTGAGCATCACGAACTCCCCGACGTTTTGTCGATTCTGGATCGAGCGTATAAATCTGAATTTTATCGGGAAACAACTGCCGCAAACCTTTAACAGTGCTAAATTGTTTTCCTTCGGAAACCGCTTCCCACCCGTACTCCGAGTGCATATCAAAAATTAGATTGACAGCAGCTTGCTTGCGAATAATTCCCGACAAAACCAAGCGCGTCAGAAAAGATTTACCCGTTCCCGACTTCCCAAAAACTCCGTTGCTGCGTTCCACAAATCGGTCTAAATCCAAGCACACAGGAACGTCCATGTCAATCGGTTTGCCGATCGCAAAATTGCGGCGGTACGGGTCATCTTCCCAGCCAAAAACCGCTCTAAAATCGCTTTCTTTAGCATCAAACACCTGGGAAAAGTGGCTGGGAATAGTTTTGACCGGCAGCAGTTCCATATCTGCCCCGCTTTGCGCCTCAAAAGAACCCAAATTGCCTAACGCCGCCGCCTTTTCAGGGAATCCCTTGCTTTTGGGATCGAAGATTGCTTGAGATTTTTCTTTTTCTGCACTCAGCATTAACATCGGCGAAAGCTCGATCGTACCGTAGGTGCTGCTACCTGCGAGCACTGCGATCAAAAAATCGTCGTTGGGGTTAGGAGGGTTGGATAAAATGCGTCCGCTGGATGTTCCCAGAGACACGTCAGTTAGCATACAGAAAAAGTGCGATCGCACCCCCCGCACTACTAAAAATTTCCCCACCCTCATATCTTCCACCGAAACATCAGCGTGCAGTCGCACTTCTAATCCCTTAGTGAGGGAACCTTGAATCACAGATCCTAACGGTTTGTCATTAGTCATTAGTTATTAGTTATTGGTTATTGGTTATTTGTTATTGGTTATTCGTTATTGGTTATTCGTTATTGGTTATTCGTTATTCGTTATTGGCGGTGGTTTTTGTTTTACAATAATTATTTGTTAAGTGTTACCTGATGTTTTTTGTCCGCCTTTTTGAATTTACAGCTATTAGTTGTTAACTGCTCAGGCTCAGGAGCTAAAACTTAATAACTTAAGCACCTCCTACAGTCCTCCAGAAGCCGCGAGATAGAAGGAGGCAGAGCCTCCGCACCTGCATTACCAGGCAGAGCGAAAGTAACCAGCAATACGAGCAATTAAGTTATTAAATTTTCATTCCTAACTAACAACTAACAACTAACAACTAACAACTAACAACTAACCACTAACAACTAATGACTAATTACCATTCCGATTCTAATGACGGTTCAAAACAACTCGGACTCAGCTCTACATCGGTCAAATCTGTTTCGCTCAAATAAGCGTCGGTCAAAGATACGCCCTTCAAATGTGCCCCTTTCAGGTTAGCACCTTTCAGGTTAGCACCTCTGAGATTAACTCGGAATAAATGAGCGTCGCTTAAGTCTACCTCAGTTAAATCTGCTCCCTCCAAATTTACTCTCATCAAATCTGCTTTTCTGAGGTCTGCTTCGTTTAACTTAGCGCCGCTGAGGTCGGCTTTTGTTAAGTCTACACCTCTCAAGTCTGCCCCGCTCAAATTAGCGAACAGCAAAGTAGCTCCGGTGAAATCTGTCTCCCTCAAATCGGCATCGCTTAAATTAGCTCCGCTGAGGTCGGCCCTTGTTAAGTCTACACCCCGGAGGTCTGCAGAACTCAAGTTTACTTGGTGCAAAATGGCGCTGCTTAAATCGGCTCCTCTTAAATCTGTTCCCTCCAAGTTGGCACCTTTGAGGTAAGCTTTTTTTAAGCTGGCTCTGCTGAGGTCTGTATTTTTGAGATTGACCGAACTTAAGTTAGAATTGCTCAAATTAGCTCCGCTTAAATCCGATCCGTTTAAGTCGGCTCCGGTTAAGTTTACCCCTTGCAGCGATACATTGGGAGCAATTAAATAAGCTCCGCCGAGACGGAGGTCAATTCCTTCTGAAAACAATGTTTGGTTGCTGTAAACAGCTTTTTCTAAAATGGTAGAGATCAAACTGGCTTCCCTCAAATCTGCTCCGCTGAGGTTGGCTCCTGCTAAATTTGCCCGATCGAGCTTTGCTCCAAATAAAATAGCTTTGTATAAGTTTGTCCGCCGCAAATCGGCTCCCTTTAAATCCGCTTCAGTCAAATCTACCATAATCAGATTTAATCCTGGGAGCGACGCATTGGGAGCCAGCAAAAATGCTCCCATTGCGGCTGGATCAATATCGTCAGGAAAAATTGTCCGGTTGTTGTATACGGCTTTGTCTAAAATCGCGCCGGTCATCTGAGCACCGCGCAAATCGGCTCCGCTGAGATTGGTTCTGGTTAAGTTGGCTTGGAGGAGATTTGCTCCAACTAAATTGGCCTTGATCAAACTTGCGCCTTTGAGGTTGGCTTGATGCAGTTCGGCTCCTACCAGAGTAGCTTCTCGGAGGACAGCACCGGTCAAATCGGCTTTGGTGAGGTTGGCTACATTGAGCAGTGACTCAGTTAAATCCGCCCCACTGAGATTTGCGCCGGTCATATCTGCTTCGATCAGGTCTGCATACCTGAGAATAGCGCCTTTGAGGTTGGTTTCTCGGAGGTCAGTGCCTCTGAGGTTGGCTCCTCGGAATTCCGCACCGCTAAGGTTGGTGCCTTTAAGCGCTTGTCCCCGGAGGTCGAGCCGGTGCAGAAAGTCACCAACGTTCATGTCCATCTCAAATTCGCTCTCTTTAAATGCTGAACCTAGCTTGACATTCCCAGGCCTGAATCGGGAATAGCCGAAAAACTATAAATTGTTTGGGGTTGAAGCTTGGCGCAGGCGGACGCGACTTGTGCTAGGGGGAAGGTTTCTCGATCGATCCCTACTTGCAGGGTTTTGAGCGGGTCTCCACCAGAAGAAACCAGGAATTCTAATGTTTGCAAATTGGGATCTTTGCTGATGGATTCGAGAATTTGCCCGATCGCCTTGACATAAGGATGGTTTTGCTCTTTGTACCAGTCCGGGGCCGCGAGTCCGGCTTGATCGAAGCCGAGGTGAACAATCAGAGAGCCTTCTCCAAACAAAGCTACGCCCACCGGCCGCGCTTCTTCTTTCAGCACCAAATCTTGGCTGGCCGCCAATTCCCGCAGTTTTTCCAAGTGTCCGTAACGACTGGCAATTCCAGACTGCTGTACCGGAATTAAAAGCTCTTTTCCTTCTTCTGTCTTTTGCTTCTCTCCATCCGTTACATCCGTTACAAAATCCGCTGCCGAACTTCCTTCTTTCTTCGCTTCGTTCCACTGAATCGCCACTGTTACTAAATAAGTTTGCAGCAGCATATGACCGAGTTTTTCGGCTTTTGTTGCCAAATAAATCGAGTTGTAATCTGTGGCTTCTATCAGTAACGGGACGCGATCGGCTACTTCAATGCCGTAACCTTTCAAACCAGCAATTTTGCGCGGGTTGTTGGTAATCAACCGAATTTTTTGCACCCCCAAATCGTTGAGCATTTGCGCTCCAATGCCGTAGTTGCGAAGATCGGCCGGAAAGCCCAACCGCTCGTTAGCTTCTACGGTATCGTATCCCAAATCTTGCAGCGAGTAAGCTTTTAGTTTATTGACCAATCCAATGCCCCTACCTTCTTGGCGCAAGTAAACTACGACACCAGAACCAACATTTTCGATCATTTTCAGCGCTGCTTGTAGCTGCATCCGACAGTCGCAGCGCAGCGAACCCAAAGCATCGCCGGTCAGACATTCCGAATGCACTCGCACCATCACGGGTTTGTCCTTAAATTCTGCGGGGTCGCCCTTGACAATAGCAACGTGTTCTGAATCGTCTTGAGTGTCGCGGTAGGCATAAATCATGAAATTGCCGAATTCTGTGGGCAATTTGGCGACTGTTTCGCGGCGGACAAACCGATCGTACTTGAGTCGGTAGCTAATTAAGTCAGCAATGCTGATGATTTTGAGGTTGTAGGTTTTAGCGTACTCGATTAATTCCGGCAACCTCGCCATCGAACCGTCGGGGTTTTGAATTTCGCAGATGACGCCACTGGGATAGAGGCCGGCAAGTCTGGCGAGATCGACCGATGCCTCGGTGTGGCCGGCGCGTTTGAGAACGCCACCGTCGATCGCCCGCAGCGGGAAAATGTGACCGGGACGGCGCAAGTCTTGAGGTTTAGTGTCCGGGTGAATCGCAACTTGGATGGTGCGGGCGCGGTCTTCGGCGGAGATGCCGGTACTGACGCCGTTAACTGCATCAATGCTGACAGTGAAGGCTGTTTGATTGTTGTCGGTGTTTTTGCTGACCATCAGGGGCAGTTCCAGGCGATCGAGCCTGTCGCCGCTCAAGGCCAGACAAATCAAACCCCGGGCGTTCACTGCCATAAAATTGATATTGTCGGGAGTGGCGAATTGGGCGGCACAAATCACGTCGCCTTCGTTTTCGCGATTTTCGTCATCGACTACTACCAGCATCCGGCCTGCTTTCATGTCTGCGAGGGCGCTGTCGATTGAATCAAATTGAAATTGAGTTGAGGTGTTGTTGTAGGACACTGAGAGTTCAAGCTATAAACAGTATTGTTATCGAAATAGAATGTATGTTTGATTGTAACCTTTTGTTTCCGGCGCGGTCGTTGCCGGAGCTAAATTAATTTAGCACCATTTTATCGCTTACATACTATAAACATTGCTATTTGTCAATCAAAAAATGACCCAAGTATTTCATCAGGTCAACTAATATCGCGAAGATTTTAGACAAACCGTACTTGCAAGCTCCTAATTACCTAATTTGCAATACACCTTTTTCACTCACAAATTATCTAAAATTATTTGCGTCGATCGGGGTCAATCTGCCTTTGATCGGCGCTTGATGTATTAATCGAGGACTTATGCAATACAAATTTAATATCGATTGTCTTGATGCTAAAACCGCAGATAATGGCAGATAAACACAGATAATTTTGAGATTGTTTTTGACTGAATGGAAAAAAACTAATGTTTCCCGACACAACCCTAGCGGTGGGAAGAGTTAACGCTATAGCAGTTCGATCGCGTGGTGAGGTATGCCCTGCGCGGGCCTTCTTCCCAATCCCTCCGCTTCGCGCTCGCCCAATGCCCCATGCCCTATCCCGGATAGTACCTCATATGAGAGCACAGAAAGGCTATAAATCAATTGCCGCAGGTCAAGTGTAGTGGGACAATATTGAAATCTCTTCCAATTGTCGCCATCATGAATAACTGGCCCAAGTTTCTTCCCTATCCTGCATCATGGGCAAAAGGGTTTGCCTTAAGCATTGGCTTTTGGCTGATTATTTGGGTGCTGCTGCCTAGATATTATTACTACTACAGATTTAACACAGCGTACTGGCGCAGCATCAGCAATTCAGATTTTGAAGGTGCGATCGCCTTTGCTTGGTTGTGTCAGATACCGTTATTTGCTTTCTACCATTGGGGCTTAAGTAAATTTGCTGAGTGGGTGGAAATCCGCCGCCACAGTCACTCGCCGACACCAACAGTATCGGCTTGGCTGCACTGGAGGGAAGGCATTATCGCATTTGCTACGCTGCCTGCTGCTATTGTTATGGGAATTCCGGCGATCGCCCTTTTCATGGTGCCGATGGGAAATTCTTCGGGCGAGATTGTTGCTTTAATTCTAGGAAGTGCGATCGCATCTACTTATTTGTATCACTTCCGCTTTGCCAAGCGAATCAAAATTCTGGTCAAATTCCTCGGAATTTTCTATAGCTATTTGCTAAAGATATTGGAAATTCTGTTTGTACCAATTCTGACTGGTACTCCGTTTTTTTTACTAACTATTGTCACGGTCGAAATGGTGCCAATAAAGCTACTGCCGCTGACAACTTTTCTGTTAGTTGTTTGCGTGTTTTGGAGCGGTATAGTTGGATATGCAGTTTGGCATCATTGGTCGGCGCATTTGCTTAATTGGGCGGCGACATGGTGGCCCGCTGACTCTCCCGGATACAGTCACATTCAAGCTAGAAAAAGTTGGAAACACAATCAAACAGCAGCGAGTCAATCTTTTGTTCGCCATACAACGAGTTGGCATTTAGCTGCTAATGATGCTACCTATCTAATTTATTTCAATCTGATCGCGATCGTATTTGGTGCGATCGGTTATCGGCTGTTTGGAGAACCTTCAGAATGGTTAAAAGCAGAAGAACAGATTTTAGGATATATCGTGGCGCTAGTTTGGGTTGTGCTGTGGCATTTCTGGGGTTCGCGTCGCGAAGTAGACATTGCTAGGGGTCAGCCTTCAGTTAAAACTTCAGCTAAAAGGCGATCGTCCAATGCTAATTTATCCGATCCAGATCCAGTTGAAATCGAACTCAACCAGCTTGCAGCCGAGTTGGGCAATACTCGGATGAGGCCTGTCAGAAAGTCAACTTCACCACCTCAAAAGCGATCGTCACCAACGAAAAAGCCCAAACCAGAACAGGCTCAATGGTACGTATTCCGCAGCGGTAAAGCCGAGGGGCCTTATACGAAAAAGCAATTGCGAGATTTGCAGAAGATTACCGATCGCACCAAAGTACGGCTGGGCGAAGCCGAGTGGCAGCGCGCGGGTGAAATTCCAGAATTAGCGACATATCTCACTCACAAATAAAGCGCTTGACCGATCGCGCGTGCGGACTTGCATAGGCTTTAATTCGGGCGGTTCGATCGTTTGGACTTGCATAGGCTTTCATGCTGCGGACTCGCATTCCCCACGCGCGATCGCATCTGAAGAAACACCCTTGATTGCGAGTAATTAACCAAACTTGGATAACAAAAAAACTAATGAGCGATGACCGACGAGAATTAATTAGAATTGGAATTTGAGTCATAACCAACAGCGCATTTCCCCTGTTGAGTGGGGTTGGGAGTTGGGTTAATTGCTACTTTAGAAACGGCATCTGTTTCCTGAATCCATCCGATTTCTCCCGCTTGCAGTTTGGCGATTTCTACTGCAACTGTTGGCTTAATGTCCGGCGAAGGCGAGGGACTAGCCTCCGCGGGAGATGGACTGATTGCTGGTTGGGAAACAGTAGAAAAATCTTTATTTGATTTTGGTTTGGGAGAGTTCGACGGCACTATTGCAGGAAGCGAACAAACTTTTAATTCCAGCCAATTGCCTTGAGGCGTAAGCTGTTTGTTTGTCACCTGCAAAACGCTGCCGGCAGGGACTGTTCCTTTGACAGTCAACTCACCGATTGCCGATCGCAAATCCAAGCGATCGCCCGGAGCGCCCAATTCCCCACTACCAGAATTTTTGAGTTCTACAAAGGAGCCTTTTTCTAAATAATTGAGTTCAGAAGATACTGGTTTAACAGTTTTCTCCGGCTCGCTTCTAGCATTAATTAAACCGCGTTTACCGAAAATCGACTCCCCGGCAGTATCGATCGCCCGACCCACCGGAGGAATGAAAAAATAAGCAAATACACCTCCCAAACCTAACAAAAAAACTATTTTTACTAACAGCGAAAATAGACTTTTGCCTCTGTCTGGTGGCTGTATTAACTGCGTTTTTAGTTGAGAATTAGCCTCGATCAGGGCTGTGCTGCCGGTCAAATCGGTTGGCATATCTTCGGTGTCGGGCATTAGTTCGATCGGCACATCTAAAGGTGCGACAGACAATTCTGTCAATGTATCGCCATTGTCCTTCAAATGTGCTTGACAGTGAATTAAAGCCACGGTGACGTTATCGTGACCGTTTTTGGTATTAGCAATCTCGATCAGTCGATCGCGCGCCTTCGCCACATTAATGCTACCGTCGAGAATTGGCAAAATTTCCGCTTCCCAACATTCCTCAACCCGGTCTTTATCGCTCAAACCGTCGGAGCACAGCAGAAAAACACAATCCTCATCTACTGGAAATCGCTGCACTGTCGGGTGCAAAGTGTTGGAGGAAGTAATGCCCAAAGCCTGAATCAGAGCGCCGGCGGCGACTTGTTCCAAAGCATCGCGGTATAGCGAGTAACCCAAACGCACCTCACGACAAGCTACATCGTCATCGAGAGTAACTTGATAGCAGCCGTTGCGGGTAATCCAGTAAGCCCGACTGTCTCCGACGTGGGCGACGTAGACTTCGTGAATGTGAGCTAAACCCATGACAAGGGTAGTGCCCATTCGCTGGCGGCCTTGGCGGTGTTCGCTGTCGTTGCGACTGGCTATCTTGTCGTTAGCGGCACAGGCGGCCCGTTCGAGCTTGGAAGTCAGGCTCAGCGGGTCCCAATTAGCTTGATGCAGGGGAAGAAGCTGCAATTTTTCCTGAAGTACAGCAATCGCCAATTCCGAAGCGACTTCGCCACCGTCTTGTCCGCCGATACCGTCGCAGACGATCGCGCAAGCCGACACGCCCGGGAGTCCGGCAAATACCGTACCATCCGGCGGATAGCAAGCATCTTCGTTATGAGCCCGGGCTCGGCCCACATCTGTGCCCGTAGCAATCTCAATGTGACGATCGTAAAATCGGCCGGATTTTGCCAGAGCTTTATCCAACTGGCCCATGAGTTGTTCGCCTTGGCGCACTTGACCGGCGACCATTTGCTGGCAAAGTTGCCTCAAAAAATTGGCAATCGTGGGGTGAGCATCATCGATCCACTGCTGCCACAATTTGCCCAACTGCGACAAATTAGGCGGTTTGCGATCGGGCTGCAATTCCAGAAACCTGACTAACTGACCCGACACCAGCAACAGTTCGGGAGTCAGCAGGGTGGAAGCCACGCCCTGAGCCATACAAGGCTGCCACAACTTGGCAATTTGCCACAGCCAATTTAGCTGTCGCATGGCGGAGGCTCCTTTCCAGGAGTCCGCCAATTCCGGCATTAAAGATTCCGTCACCTTCACAATAGGCGCGTTTTCCAGCAGCCAGATATCTCCTGAGAGTTTGCTCGTCTGGGACGATACCAGCCCGTATACTTGAGGTACGTGCAACTGATAGGCAAACAATCTCAAATAAGGAACGATCGCGCTCGGAATCTCTTCGGGCAGTTCCGGCAACTGTTCGGGTTGAGTATCGACAAGAAGCCGATCGCGCTTGACCAAATAGCGACCTCCGATTAGATCGCCTGGTTTACACGCTTTGATCCCTTCACCTACAGCCCACAGGTAGTGTTTTGGCATAGAGTTTTGCATAAGGGTTCCTGACGCCTTTGGGCCGTGCCGATCTGAACTATTTTAGCCCTTGAATCTCGACAGGTTGATATGTGGCGATTATATGACACTCCCGTTTTTTGTGCAGAGGGAGATTCTTAAGACTTTGCAGTCCTAATATCTTGGTTTTTTTGGTTCCCAGGCTCATCACTTTTGCACTTTTGTGTGCGCGGCGATATTTTCTGAAAATTTTTTAGTTTTGACTTTCGCTTTGTACTCAAACTAACAGTCTACCATTTTGTTGACCCCCGGATAAATCTGGCGATCGGCTTTCAGGAATCGACGCTGGCGCGACGCCAGCCCAAGTCAGGATATTGCTGAGACTGACAGCCGACGAAGCAATCGCAGCCCTCAAGCTAATTGAGATTTTAGACGAACTCTGATGCTAGGATGCAGATATAGCCTTTCGATCTCTCAGATGAGTTACTATGCGGCATTGGGCATCTTGCCCGAAGAGTGAAGTCGAAGGGTGGGCATAGGGCATTGGGCGGAGCGAAGCGGAGGGATTGGGCATTGAGCATACCTCACTACGCGATCGAACCGCTATACGTAGAAATATCCTGAGCTTTTAGGTATAAATAAACATATATTATGGGTTTGGTCGATCGGGCGATCGGTGCTTTGTAGCCGAGCGCGGGCAAGTCAAGTTAAATTTAACCTGAGCCTGAGACGGATACAATCCCCCCCAGATTCATCCGTGGAATCAATTTCTAAGCGAAAATCTAAAATCTAAAATCTAAAATCTAAAATCAACTGACCGACAATCAGTAAGCTGTTAAATTTTTAACCATGCCCCTACATGAGTCCAGCGCCTTTGGCGATAATTTACGCGATCCGAAGCTGCTACCTCCTGTTGAGGTAGACGAAATGCTGACTAGGATTCAGCATTCTCACGGTTTTTATTACAAAGTGATGAATCTTGAAGTTTGGGCGCTGGTGGAAACCTTGGATCAGATGTTTCCCGGCGCTTGGGGTCAGTTTATGACTAACCGCCAACTTGCAGTAAAGCAGTTTTTGGCTCGCGATCCCAATTGTGCGATCGATCCGAATGACAGTGGGAAAGACGCAGAAACCAAGGGAACTGAAGAATGAGGATCGGGGAAATTCGGCGTAATCGCAGCAGTGCGGGAATGGGATTGTCAAGAATTTAACGGCTCAATGTTGAGGTTCGAGGGGAGAAAGAAGAGGAAATAGGGATGATTTTTCCCATCAGACTCTCCCACTCTTCCCTCTCCCCCAATCGCTATTGCACCCTTTCCCCCTCTCCGACTTTCCCCTTAGATGTGAATTTTGGCATCAACTCGGGGAAGTCCCATGCTGTAATTGACGGCGCGGGTGTTGAGGTTGTAGCTGATTTGGCCTTTTTGCAAGAACGATCGCACCAAATGCTCCAATTCCGAACCAATCCGGCGGAGGTTGTACTCTGTCAAGTCTTCGCCCTCGTAAGCGTCTACGAGTTGGTCGAATTTGGCATACACCTGTTTGACTGACTCGTCGTTCCAGTTTAGTTCGTTGTCTGGGTCAATGTCGATCGTCAAAAGGTCATTGCTGGGTACGAGTTCGTTGTCTTCGAGGATGGCGGTATAAATGCGAATATGGCGGGTTGTGGACTTGAGCTGCATGAGTTCTTATGTGTAAAGATTTTTTCCTGAACTTATTGTAATGGCTAGGAGAGACGCGGGGAACTGGGGAAGAGGAGGATTGAACCGCGAAGGCGCAAAGGGCGCGAAGGAAGAGAGGGGGAAAGGGGCGATCGTCAATTTCTCGGAATCCCGAAATCTTTTAGTTGTTGCGCCGTCCAATTTTTGTAATATTCAGTTTTTTCTAAAGTATCAGAAGCTGGCTTTAGCTTAGAATTTACTTGAACGGTGAAGCCGGGATACGGCATCCTCCTAGTATAAAGCCCGTCAATATTAAAATCTTCTTCAGGATGAATGTGAAAAGCCAGCAATCCCAACTCGGAAATCTGAGTGTTTAGTTTGTCGGTCAATTCTTTAGTTTGTGGCGCACTAATCGCAGTTTTATCGGGATTAACTACTAACATTATTTCAAATTCGGAATTAGCAAATTCATGAATCGATTTCATGATAGTAGAATCTGTATCAAACTGAATCAGCGCTGAAAACCGCTCGATTTTGAATAAAATTTGATTGGCCAAGCGTGCTTTTTTAGCGAAGGGACAAATCGGTAAATCACTGAAAACTGGATGCGGTAACTCGACAAACTCTGTCATCCATCTGAGGGTAGATTCTATAATTTCCGTGTCAGATTCACTCATCGAAAATCTATGTATTTGATATTTCACATTAATTATAATCTATTTTTGGGCGAGGCACACCCCACCATTGGTGTCAAGTTAAGGCGGAAACCCATAAAAAATGTCGCTGGGATCGAAGTCTCGATCCCCCTAAATCCCCCTTAGGTCGGGGGACTTTGAGAATGCTCTTGTCCCCCCCTTGTTAAGGGGGGTTAGGGGGGATCTCCGGGTTAATAAAACACGCCCTAGTCCTTCCATTGCTAAAAACTAAATTCGTGACTACAAATATTAATTCATTCGTGAATTGTGCCGTCTGGCATAATTGCACCTGCAAGTTTTGCCGTTTCCAGATTTACCACGCCACTTAGATTCGCTCCCTTGAGGTTGGCTTTTTCTAGGTTTGTATTCTGCAAATTTGCCCCGCGCAAGTCTGCCGAAGTTAAGTCTGCTTCACTAAAATTTCCACCACTAAGGTTAGCCCCACAGAGATTTCCTTCACTTAATATTGCTCCGCTGAGATTACATTGAAGAGTTACACCAACCAGATTAACTTTTGTCAGATTAGCACCACGAAAATTTGTATAGTAATCTGTATGTGCATTTTTCAGATTCGCTCCACTCAAGTCTGCCGCAGTTAGGTTCGCAGATCCTAAATATGCCTGCATCAGGTTTGCTCCTATCAGGTTTGCCGCTGTTAAGTTTGCACTCCTCATATCTGCTTCGCTTAAGTCGGTTTTATTCAAATTAGCTTGTAGGAGTTTTGCACTCGACAAATTTGCCTTAGTTAGATTTGCACCACTCAAGTTAGCTTCACTTAGGTTGACTCCGCTCAAGTCAATACGAGCTAAGTTTGCTTCTCGCAGTGAAGCAATAGGAGCGATTAAGTAAGCACCTGCTTTTCCAGGGTCAAAGCCTGTGGGGAAGATAGTCATTGTGCCGTAAACCGCTTGTTGAAGTTTTGCTCCCTCAAGGTTTGCCCCTTCAAGGTTTACCTTTAATAGGTTAGTCTTACTTAGATTTGCATTAGTCAAATCAGCACTTATAAACCAACATATTTTAAAATTTAACCCAGTTAAGTTTGCCTTACTAAGGTTGGCCCTGCTGAAGTTTGTTGACGACACATGAACACTACTGAGATTTACCCCACTCAGATTCGCTTCACTTAGGTTTGATTTTTCCAGATTTACTTGGCTTAAATTTGCATTTATGAATTTTGTTTTCCTTAAGTTGGCTGACTGTAGATTAGCCTTGCGAAGGTTGGCATCACATAAATTTGCCTCAGTCAGGTTAGCGCCAGATAAATTTGCTTGAGAAAGTTCAGCACCGCTTAGATTAGCGCTACTCAGCTTGACTTGACTAAGGGATTTTCCGCTCAGATTTACTCCTGCTAGATTAACTCCAGTAAAATCTCTTTCTCTCTGATTATACCGTTGCAAAAATTCCTCAGCAGTAATAGCCGGTGCCAGATTTTCTAGTGCAGAATCATCAATTTTCGCCTCTTCTTGAGATTCTGCAGAATCATCAATTTTTGCCTCTTCCTCAGATTCCACAGTATCCGCATTAACCGGAATAGCAGCCGGCTGTTCTACCACTTCTTTAGATGCTGGAATTGGTGTCTCCTCGATCGCCTCTTCGCGCAATAATCGATCCACCCGATCGCTAAATCGCCTCAAAACCTCAGCATCGTCAACCTTCTCACCACCATTCGAGCTTTTATCAACCGCATTCTCAACATAATACTTGTCCACAAAACTTTGCAACCCAGCATTATATCCCTGTCCTACAGCCTGAAACCTCCATTCGCCATTCTTCCTGTACAAACGTCCAAATTCTAAAGCCGTTTCTTGGGAAAATATCTGATTTAAATTGTACCGAACCAATTCGTTTCCAGTTTCCGAATTGTAAAGCCGGATAAAAGCATTTGTAACTTGACTAAAACTTTGATTCTTTTCCTGTCCCTCGTGAAGAGTCACAACAAACACTATTTCCTGAATCGCCGAATTGATTTTACTCAAATCCAGATAAACCGTCTCATCATCTCCCTCAATTTGTCCATTCCTGCTGTCACCTGAATGTCGCACCGCACCGTCCGGCGAGGTCAGATTGTTGTAAAATACAAAATACTTTTCATCGGGAATGCGACCGTCAGCGCCTAACATAAACACAGATGCGTCAATATCGCAGTTTTGTGCTGTCTGGCTGACTTGCCACCCCAGGGCGATCGCAACTTTCTTGAAATCAGGAGCTTCTTTAGAAAGATTAAATCTGTCACCCTTTGTTAATTCAATAGTCATGTTCGATAATTACCTGATATTTTAAATTAGCGCTTTCCACATTTTAAGGGATTAGTTAAAGTAATAGACTTATTAATAAGATATATAGCATTTCTCAAAAAGATGAGGTACTATCTGGGATTGGGCATGGGGCATGGGGCATGGGGCATGGGGCATGGGGCGGAGCGAAGCGAAGCGGAGGGATGGGGCATTGGCCCGCGCAGGGCATTGGGCCCAGCGAAGCGGAGGGATGGGGCATTGGCCCGCGCAGGGCATTGGGCTATCCTCGCTTTTTTGATAACCGCTATATTTCGACGATCGCTCAAAAATCTTCTCCCCCTCTCCCTCTCTCCCCCTCTCTCCCCCTATCTCCCCCTCTCCCCCTCTCTCCCCCTCCCTCTCCCTCC
>NZ_JAUBTN010000029.1:0-74294 GCF_036705055.1 Microcoleus sp. CZ3-B2
GTAGTCAGTAGTCAGTAGTCAGTAGTCAGTAGTCAGTAGTCAGTAGTCAGTAGTCAGTAGTCAGTAGTCAGTAGTCATACCAAATCTTAGTGACGCACTCCCTTTATGATGCGGTAGGGTGCGTCGCTACCGCATCGTTGCAAATAGCCAGAATTTTCGATGGCGACGCACCCTACTTTTACTCTTCCTCTGTGCTCTCTGCGCCCTCTGCGGTTCAAAAAAAAGAGATATCAGGTACAGAAACGCGATTTCTGGATATTTTTACGCAACGCCGAGTAAAGTTTTGTAACAAGTTTCGTGAAAATGCGTAAAAATTCCGCGCCAAGCCTGATATATAAATGCTGATTCATAGTACGGCGATCGCCCTAACTTTATGCCAGTTGGGGCGATCGCTTTTTTTACTAAGGATCGAAAACTTAACAACTTAAACACCTCCGACAGTCCTCTCTCCCGTAAGTTGCCAGATAAAAGGAGGCTCTTCCTCGCCCCAGAAGCATTACCAGGCAGAGCGAAAGTAACGAGCAATAACTGCTGACTGCTGACTAATGACTCATGACTACTGACTACTGACTAATGACTAATGACTAATGACTACTGACTACTGACAACCGTCAACTGTCAACTAGCTACTCGATCGCGCCCGCCCGACTTAGCCCGATAAAGCGCCTTATCAGCAGTTTCAATCAGCATCTTCGGCGAATTTTGATTTTCAGAAATCGTCGCCACCCCCATGCTGAGAGTCACGCAATCGGTGACAACAGACTTGGCGTGGGGAATTGCTAAAGCCTTGACGCGCTGGCGGATTCCCTCAGCAACAGCCTGTGCGGTCGCGATGTCGGTATTTGGCAAAATCACCCCAAATTCCTCGCCACCGTACCTAGCAGCTAAATAAAGGCGTTCTGCGGGTGCGTTCGTGCAACTATCCCCGATCGCGCGCGCGACTTGCTGCAAACAAGCATCCCCAGCCTGGTGGCCGTAGTTGTCGTTGTAAAGTTTAAAACAGTCAATGTCGCACATAATCAAAGATAGCGGTTCCGAACTGCTCGATAGTTCCCATTCGCGGTTAATCACCTCGTCAAACCGGCGGCGGTTAGCTAGCTGAGTCAGACTGTCCAAATTCGCCAAGCCATCCAACCGCTGGTTAGCTGCTGCTAGCTGCTGATAAAGTAAAGATTGTTCGATCGCCATCGCCACTTGAGTAGCCAACTGACTGAGCAAATCCATATCAAACTGCTGCCACTGGCGGGGGGCAGAACAGTGGTGGGCAATCAGCAAACCCCACAACTTCGGTAATTGACAAGTAGGATTACCGTTGCGATTTTCGATTCCCTGCTGCACGATGGGCACAACTAAATTCGCTTTCACCTGACACCCTGCCAAAAAATTGATGTGGCACTCAGCAAAATTAGAAGTGTGAATGTCCTCGACCGCTCGAATTCTGTTCTTCAAATACTGTCCGACATAAGTATTAGCAAAACAGCAATCCTCTACACCCATACCCATCAGCGGCATCCATTCTTCCCCAACCGACTCCACCACCACATCTCCGTTCCAATCGGGTCGGAAGCGGAAAATAATCACGCGATCGGTTGCCAAAAATTCCCGCACTTCCGCTACTGTAGTGTTGAGAATATCTTCGATATCCAGAGAAGAACGGATGCGCGATTGAATCTGCGCGATCAGGCGTTCCCGTTCTACCTGCTGCCGAAGCGCGACTTGCGCTTGCTTGCTTTGAGTAATGTCCCTACCTTCCGGCAGCAGCAATACTATTTTGCCAGTTTCATCCTCGACAGGTTTGAGAGAAAAATCAACTGTTGCCGTTTCATGTGCGCCTTGAACTTCCACTTCATAGCGGACAAATTCGCCTTTGGCCGATCGAGAAATTGCCTCTTGTAACTGTTCCCGAACTTCCTCAGAACTTCCCCACCACGGCCCCTCCCAAAACGGGCGGTTTGCCACATCCCGCAGCTTAATTCCCGCAAAATCCAGAGAAGTTTGGTTAGCTTCCAGTAGAGTGCCGTCCGGTTTTAACAAGCTGACAAATTGAAACGAAGAATCAAAAATTGCTCGAAAGCGCCGTTGAGAATCTCCCAACATTGCCGTCACCTTTTCGCGAGAAGTAATATCGCGGAAGCGCCACACCCTGCCAATAATATCTTGTCCGACTCGAATCGGCTGCGTGTAGCGCTCAAAAGTCCGACCGTCTTTAAAATCGAGAATATCGCAGCCTTCGGACTCCGCATCGCTATAAATTTCTTTAATTTTCTGCAAAAAAGCCCTCGGGTCTCTAACGTGCTTGGTGAGAAATGTCAGCCGCACCGTTCTATCCATCGAGTTTCTAACTTCTTCATGAATCCCCCACATTAAAACTAACTGTTCGTTAAAACTAATCAGTTCTCCGGCGGTACTAACGGCAAGAATGCCATCGGTCGTTGCTTCCATAGTAGCGTGCAGCAAAGAGCGCGATCGTTCTAATTCCGATGCTATTAATTTGCGTTCCGTGAGGTTTCGCACTGCTTTTACCTGCACTAAACGACCGTCGCAAACGACGAATTTACTCCGCACGTCAGCAGGAAAAGCAGTCCCGTCCCGCTTGAGAAAAACTGCTTCGCAGACTGTATTGGTGCTGGCGGAAATCATTTGTGGCGCTACTTTATAAGATTTTGGCGACAACAGTTCCAGCAAGCTCATTCCCACCATTTCCTCTGGATTGTAACCGAACATTTCGGCAAAATCGCTATTGACGCTCAACATTGTGTCGCGGTCGGCGATCGCCACTGCTTCAAAATAAGCTTCGCTTTCGAGCAATTGTGCTGCTGTCGTGCTGCCATTTCCCACAGTATAACTGCTATTAATTAGCTGTTGTAGTTGCGTATTTGCCGAATACAAAGCTGCCATTGCTTGCCGATACATAGCAGTGCGTTTCTCAACTTTTTCCGTTAGGCGATCGCGATATCTTCGCAGTTCCCTTTCGACTTTAATTAAATCTGTAATATCTACTGCAAACACGATCGCGCCAGCAATTTGACCTGTTTCATCCCGGTAAGGTATCCTATCTATTCGCACCCAGCATTTTTGACCGGAGACTGTGGGCAGAAGTTCGATTTTCCCCAGCTTGGGAACCCCCGAATTCATGACTTCCAAATCTTCTAAATAATATTGCTCTGCTTCGTCTGGATAGATTTCATAAAAAGATTTTCCTTCTAATTGATTGGCTGGCAAACCTCTCGATGCAGCGGCAGCTTTGTTAATTCGCAGCAGGCGACTTTCCCGATCTTTGTACCAAATCATCGCCGGCACAGAATCAAAAATAATTTGTTGTTCTTGGTGTTCCCGGCGCATTTCTGCTTCTGCTTGTTTTCTTCTAATTATTTCTTGTTGTAGTTTTGTGTTAGCTTTTTTGAGCTCTGCCGTGCGTTTTTCTACTCTTTCTTCTAGTCGGTCGTAGTATTTGCTCAGCAAGTTTTGTTGCTGTTCGCGCCGCATAATTTCTGATTTAGTATTTTCGCTAGCTAACAAACTTGAAGATACAAAATCTGCTAATATTTTGGTTAATTCCTGTTCTTCTTCCGTCCACTGACTCCCGAAACTTTCACGTTCGGCGCTGATTATTCCTACCATTTGACCTGCTAGCACAATCGGTACGTTTAACAAAGCAGTCTGACCGCGATCGGCAAAATAAAGATTGGCAAGTTCTTGCGTTCTCGGGTCATCTTCTGCCGCCACAGTGGCGATGGTAGTTGCGGATTTTAAGGCTTGAAAATAGGCCGGACAGTCGGCTGCTGTGACGATTATTTGTACTGAATGAAGTTTAGTATTTTCTTCGTAAAAGTCGATGCAGTGAAGCTGAGTTTTGTCTTCGTCGTACAGCCAAATGCTGGCTCGATCGCAGTTGACGATACTGATAGCGGCTTCTGTGACTTCGCGGATGAATTGTTCTATATTGTTGCGTTCTTTAAGTTGAGTTTTGGCTAATTTGGCGATCGCCAAAGTTGGACTGCGCCAATTTTTTCTCAGGTTTGGCGACGCTGCTACGGGCGAAGCCGCCTTAATTTCTTCGCAAACTAACAGTACAGTCGGTCGCTGGAAATTGACAATTGAGCGATCGCCATTATTGTCCTCTATTTTCCAGTCTACCCCAGCCAAAGCGCGCGCCGTTGCTTTGACCCAGATAATCCTGCCATCTTTGCAAGTCAAGCGACCTTCCCAATAGGCAACTCCAGCAGCCAGCTTACCGTTTTTTGCCTGTGTTAGTGCAGCAAATTCGGTCTGCATTTTCTCTTGATCTTGACAGTAAAATATGTTAAAAATTGAATGATAAATTAATTCCTGCGACCTGTAGGCGAGACGAGACTCGCCGAATTGATTGATTGAAAAAACTCTTCCCAAAGCGTCTAAAACGAAGTAAATGCCCGGAAAATTGTCGTAGAGAGTTCGATACCAATCCTGTTCAACTTGTTTGTTGCACGAAATGTTCGCTGCAGCGAGATCGCCGCCCGTACCGCCCAAGTGAGAATTGTGGTTTTCTGCGTTGCTTGAATGAATTTTTTTAGCAAACACTTTTAGCTTAACTCGACTGTAATTAGTTTTACTTTCTGGAATTGAACTTTCTTGTGAAACTAAATTAAACCTGTTATTTTAAAAAAGTTACAAATTGTAACAAAATTGCAACTTGCCCAGGGCGCTGGTTTTTGCTTCCCGATGCAAATCCTCTGTTTGTTTGTTTGTAGTTGGTAGATTGTCTGTTGGCGATATTTCCCGCTAGTTGCGGTGCTAGCAGGTTGAGTTGCAATTACCGCGTCTGTACTTGTAGTATCTCCGACAATGGAACAAACCGACACTCAAGGATTTTAAGTATCTATGATAACACTCAACTATCTAATCTTGGGGCTGACTTACTTGGGTTTCGGTTTGGGATATTTGCCGGGGCTGCGGATGAACCGGGCTGCGATCGCAATTGTCGGGTCAGCTTTTGCCGTAGCTTTGGGGATACTCGACCTCAAAACTGCTTGGGAGGCGATCGACCCCAGTACGATCGTTTTTTTGCTAGGAATGATGGTGATTAATTCTACCTTGGAAGCATCGGGTTTTTTTCAACTAGCTTTAGAGTTTTTAACTCGCTTTACTCGTTCTCCCTTCGGCATTTTAGTAGCTGTTACTTTTGGCAGCGGTATTTTATCAGCATTTTTTCTCAACGACACTACTGCTATGTTGCTCGCCCCATTAACACTCACTCTAACTCGCTCTTTATCCCTCAATCCTCTCCCTTATCTTTTGGCTTTAGCAGGAGGCACTAATTTAGGTTCGGTAGCAACAATCAGCGGGAATCCACAAAACATTCTCGTCGGTTCTTTTTCGGGAATTAGCTATTGGGAATTTTCCCGCTCTCTCGCACCGGTAGCGTTAATTTGTTTAGTGGTTCAAGTAATTTGGTTGTGGTGGCTTTATCCCGAAGTGCGCTCTTGCAAATCTTTGCCTGCGGTTTCTCAAGTTCGGTATCGGTTATTCAAGCCTTTACTAGCGAAAAGTTTGTTGGTAACAGCAGGACTTTTGGTAGCTTTTTTAGCCGGAGCACCTTTAGCCGAATCTGCCTGGATAGCTGCTAGTATATTGTTGATTACGAGGCGCGTCAAGTCCGATCGCATTTTGCAGCGCGTGGATTGGAATTTGCTAGTGATGTTTGCGGGATTGTTTATTGTGACCAAGGCCGTTCAACAACTCGGTTTGTTGGATAACTTAACTAATTTGACTGGTACGCCGCTGAGTTTGTTGGGAACAACAGTAATTCTTTCTAACTTAATTTCCAACGTACCGGCCGTGTTAGTTCTGCAATCGCTGATTCCGAAAACAGATACACAAGCTTGGCTGTTGCTGGCGGCGGGTTCTACCCTGGCAGGGAATTTAACTTTATTGGGTTCTGTAGCTAATTTAATTGTAGCTGAAATTGCCGAAAAAGCAGGCGATCGTTTGACATTTAAGGAGCATTTAAGATTCGGACTACCGCTAACTTTCGTGACGTTGGGAATTGCGTATTTTTGGATCTAATTTGCAGAACAGCACCAGCCTAAACTTAGCACTTAACCCGCCAAAAATCTCCTCATCTCTTCCCTTCCCTTTCTTCCTTTGCGTCCTTTGCGCCTTCGCGGTTCATTACAACAGTAAAACTTGCAATTTTCCAAGGCTCTATCTTAAAACCTCGCCCTTGAGACAACTTTTCAGACAAATTTGCAGGTCTTTCTAACAAATCAACTGACCCTACAATCTCCAATTGCAAATCGCTATCCAATTCTAGCACAGCCTCTTTCCCCTCCGATTCGCAACACCGCAAAATCCAAACATTAGCATCATCGTCCGACTGTTTAAACGCCATCAGCGCTAAATTTTGGGCAGACAAATCCAAGAACTTGCCAACTGCTGGTAAACTCTTGTTTCCGTTTTCCCCTAACTGCGGGAATACCTTTACTAGCAGCGGCAAATTTAACTCGTAACCCTGTCGAACTGTACCGGCATCTTGCCAATTTCCAGCGTGGGGATAGACTGCACAAGTAAATTCCGAAACTCCTTTATCTGCTTGTTCGTCCGGCCAAGTCGAGCCCCGGAGTAAAGTCAGCCGGATTTGATTTTGTTGAATGTCGCAACCGTATTTACAATCGTTGAGCAAACTCACTCCAAAACCCTCATTGCTGATATCAGTCCAGCGCAAAATCGGTACTTCCCATTTGGCTTTTTCGGCGGGTGTTTGGGGTTTAGTTGTGCGATCGATCGCCCCGCCGGGAATTTCGCAAGTTACAAAATCTGCTTCTACATTTAACCCAAAAGCTGCTTTAACCAAAACGTGAGTTTCTTGCCAATCTACAACCGTCTTAATTTTCAGCAGCGGCGAACCTTTTTCTAGCGTGTAATCTTGGCAAAACTCCGATTTGCCAATTTGCAGAACAACCCGCAAACTCTGCCGTAATTCTCCCCGATCGATCCAACAAATCTCTTTGAGTATGGGCGCGGGTAATTGATGTTTTTGATAATTCGGATCGATGTTCCAAGCATCCCAATATTGACCGTTGTCTTGAAAGGCTTGCAGTTGATTGCCTCCGGCTGCATTCAACACTTCTCTATGATTGACTTTATCCCAAATGCTGGATAAACTGCCAGTTTCTCGGTCTATTTTTGCCAGAATAAGTTCATTTTCTAACACCATTTCTGGGGTGGTAAAATGCGTTTCTTGACAAAGTGCATTTTTTTGTGCTATACCGTATGTAAGTTTCGATAAATCTGTCTTATTTTCGGTGGCTGGACTCGCGCCCGCATTACCCGCAGTTTGAGAGTCTTCGCGACACAGCCAAAACACGCGGTAGCCGATCGCCGGAACATCCTCTGCACAAAATAACATGATAAATTGCGATGGCGGTCGATCGCCCTTAACTATTTGCGAAACCAGCCTCTGTCCCGACAAATCGTAAATTTGCCAAGGTAAACCAGCAGAATCGGGAAGCGGTAGATTGACAACCTCAGAGCGCGACCAATTGAGAGGATTAAAAATCAGAATCGGTTGAGCGTCCGGCTGCGGGGGAGAAGGCAGAGAAATTTGAGCCGAGATAGCATCTAAAGATTGTAGCAAAATTTGGCGCGACGCGCGATCGGCCTCGGCAAAGGCTAGATTAGCATCCGCGTAGACTTGGGCGATCGCCGAACCGGGCAAAATATCGTGAAACTGGTTAAACAACACTTGTTTCCAAGCCGATTCTAACTCAGATTTCGGATAAACCGCACCCGTGCAAATCGTTGCCAGCGAAGACAACAACTCCGCTTGATAGAGCAATTCTTCACAGCGGCGGTTTTGGCGTTTTTGGTCAGCGCGAGTCGTGTAACAGCCCCGGTGAAATTCTAAGTAAAGTTCATCCTTCCAAATCGGCAGAGTGCCGAGATTTTTGAGTTGCGAGATAGAAGGATTGGCAAATTCTAGCGCCCGCAAATTCTCCTGACTGTCAGATTCTGGAACATCATTTTCGGGCAAAGTTGCCGCAACTTCCGGCAAAAACTGACTCTCAATCAAAGCCAAATAATCAACCGCCTTGGCAAACTCCAACCTGGGGAAAAAAGGCGACAATTTCCAGCGTTTCGCCACCTCTAGCATATCGCGAGTCGGGCCGCCGCCGTGGTCGCCAACTCCCGGCAACCAAAGAGCATCTGGCAAATTAGTTTTAACTTGCCAATCAAAAGCATAACTTGCCATTTTTACAGATTCTATACTTTCGCCGATCGCCCCAGACATCATGCTAAATATTTTAGTACCATCCAACCCTTCCCACCAAAAAGCACCGTAGGGAAACTCCGTCGAATCATTCCAGCGCAACTTCTGAGTCACAAAATAATCAACACCGCCGCCGCGCAAAATCTGAGGTAATTGCCATCCAAAACCAAAAGTATCCGGTAGCCAAGCCACCCGCATCAATTCCCCAAACTTTTCCTTTGCATAACGCTGTCCGTAAACAACTTGTCGCACCATTGACTCAGCAGAAATCAAGTTTAAATCTGGTTCAACCCACATCCCGCCGACAACTTCCCAACCTCCGACAGCCACCTGTTTTTGAATCGCTGCAAACAAGTCCGGGCGGTGCTCTTCCATCCAAGCATAAAGCGCCGGAGTTGAATGGCAGAAAATCAAATCGGGAAACTCCGATTGCAATTTCAATACCGACTCAAAAGTTCGCTCTGCCGCTTCCCAAGTTTCCGGGACAGGCCACAGCCAAGCTAAATCTAAATGAGCGTGACCGACCAAATAGATTTTACTTTTATATATAGATTGATCTCCGCCATTTTTCCCTATATATATAGATGTACTGTACTGATTTTCTCCCACCTCAAAAACTCGATCTATTCTTCCCTCTGTGTCCTCTGCGGCCTCTGCGGTTAAATCATCTAAATCCCCAGAAAAAGATATCCTCTCGCCATTTTCTCCCACCTCAAAAACTCGATCTATTCTTCCCTCTGTGTTCTCTGTGGCCTCTGCGGTAACATCATCCAACTCCCCAGAAAAAGCTCGGAGATATCCCAGTAAATTGTGCCGCAAAACAGAGAGAGAGCGATCGAACTTGGCGCGATTCGGCAAAGCCGACCAATCAATCAAATTAACCGCCAAATCAATCTCAGATTTTAGCAAATTTCCCTTGACAAAGCAGGGATGATTTGCTATATTTTGGGTGGGGAGGTATTGGGAATTTTTATTTTCTGAATTGCCAGCTAGGGATTTTTGCAAAATCTCTAACTCGTCTGCCACAAAACCCGGATCGAAACAAGCAGAATCTGCCGCTTCGTACAAGCAAATCGATCGCACTAAAGCACCGCTATCGTGGCCTGGACTTACCAACCGCAACATCACCCAAAATTCATCGCCAGGATTGACCGACGCACTCAACAAAACTCGATCGGCACAATCAAATAAATCGCCTTGTCCGACCAACTCACCGCCGACAAAAATCTGAGCATCTTCGGCCCACCAAGTCAAGCCCAACAGCAACCGCAAACCAACCACAGGATAGCCGTGCAAATTGTTAGGAACGACAAAGTGCTGTCCCAAATAAATAACTTGCTTCCCAGAAGGCCAAGCAATATGTCCTTTCCCGTTAAGTTCGGCAACCGGCCCGTTACAAATACCTACCGAACCCGCCGCCACCGCGTCACAATCGCAGTACCTCCAGCCAGACTGAACCTCCACTTGACTGAGGCGGCGCAACTTCTCTACAACTTCAGAAATATTATTGCTAGCGGGTGTCACAGAAGCGTTCATTTTTAGCTAAAATAGGAATTGCGTAGGAATCAGGATCGGAATCGAACCGCGCAGGCGCAAAGAACGCGAAGAAATAATAGTTTCAGAGGGTTTGAAACTGCGATTAATATCCCGGTTTAATTTTACCAGAAAAATTAACTAATTCCGGCGCGAAATTACAGTCAGCCATTCAAGAATTAAACTTATGTCCGACGGTTACTACGGCCCATACCAAAGCCGAATATTAAATTTTATATCCAAACAGTCCCGCCAAGTCGCCGATAATTGCGATCGCACTTGGCGAAAAATTAAACACACAACCCTCAGCACTACCCAAATTCTACTTTATCCAGCTTACTTGCTGGTGCAAAGTTCCCGAATGTTGACCAGACAGTTGCGGGAATCAAGTCCCAAAGTAGATTTACCCGAATTGCAAAAAGATGTCGGGGATGAAAATCCCGACTTGCTACAAAATTGGGATGAGGGAGAAACGTCGGAAAGTTCGATCGGTAAAATCCTGCACCTAGCCGAAAATTTGCTAAATCCGTCACAAACTGCCAAAACTTTAGCCAGTACCCCGCTGTTAATAAATCAGACAAATCCAGCAACGGAGAAACCCGCTAGGGGTTTGCTTCCAGCAATCAATTTTTTGAGTGAAAAAACCACCAAGCATCAAACAACTTCCGCCCTAGAACATCCGCTGGCCAAAACTCAATTAGAAAGCCAACCAAAAGTTAGCGCCATCGCGACTTTCATTCCGGCGCGCACTTTAGTTTTGGTGGGAAGGGAAAATCAGGTTTTAGATATTTTGACACCCCAACAGCAGGAACTGCTGGAAAATCGGATAACTTGGGAAGTCGCCAACAACGGGCCGGAACGGCGGCAAATTGCCGAAAAAGAATTAAAATTTAATCTCGGTTTGGAGTCGGCTGCTAAAAAATCCCAGTTAGCGCCGGTGCGTCGTTTTTGGGAATTGATGGCTTGGCTGCAGACAAGTCCGGTTGCGGTGAAAAGAAATCAGTTTGGAGAATCAATTTTCGCAGTCAAAAAATCGATCGACCGCAACGCTATTTTACTCCAAAAAGCCACAGCGCAGGTGGCTGCTGCGACAACCGCACCGCAGTCGATTGCTCAATCAAATTCCACCGATGACAATAGGCCAAAATTAGAAACTTATTTTAACAACAAGCTCGATCGAGCAGCCAATCCTCTCTCCTTTGTCACCTTACTCGATCGCGCCGCCCTCAACCTCGAAGAATTTACCGTCCCCCCAGCCGCCAAAACCACCGCAGTCAATTCTGAAGTCAAATTTGATACATCAGCCGCGCAAACCAATTTAGGTCTTACCGCCCGCGAAATCCTGGAAAAATACGCTCAAAACATCGAAAAAATGATTTGGTCATCAGTAGACCACCTGCTGGGAAAAGAAACAGCAGCCAGCGATAGCACGGAAAAGTCCGTAGCAATTCGGTATTATTTGCAACAGCAAGGACAGCTAGAGAAAACCGAAAACAGCCAGGAGGTCGATAGACCTTGGTTGAATTGGCAAGACTTATTCGGGGAACCAGGGCCGCAGCAGTCGATCGAGGGAAGTTCCGAACCCGACGGCGCAACAGATGAAATCTCATTATCACAAAACAGCTCAAAAGTCAAGGATAAAATGGCAGAAGGTCGATCGACCGCCGTCTCAATGTCGCCCTACCCCAAATCAATTCACCGCCTGCTCGCCGGACTCAAGCAGAGCTTGCTCGCACCAGAGTCAAAAAGTCAACCCCAAAAAGCCTCAAATTTAGCAGTAACTCAAAAAAATAGCCCTGCACCCGCAACACCATCAACCCCTGGGGGGACACAGGAAACCCAAGTGCCAAAATACACCAACCCCAACACCGCGCCAAACAGCCAATCCCCAACAGCAATCACCCAGCAAACCAGCAAATATACCCCAACAGCCACAGCGGCCCAACCAACAAATCGCAGCGCCACCGTCCCGCCCGCAGACGAATACTTAGAAACAAAATCCCAATCAATGGGTTACATTAAACACCCGCTAGAACAAGTGCTCGAATGGATAGACCTACTCATGGTGCGACTAGAAAACATCCTAGAGCAACTCTGGAACTGGGCAAAAACCAATTGGCCAACAATCCTCCAAACCAAAGATAAAATTGAGTAATCTTTAGCCTATGATAAAAAAAGTTGCACTCGCAGCAATCAGCTCAGTATTAAACCATCTTTGGAGGCTCCCACAGTGCTAACCCTCAAAATCGTAGTTAATGTAGTTGTCCTATTTTTTGTTTCCCTGTTCGTATTTGGATTTTTGTCCAATGACCCAGCCCGGAACCCCAACCGCAGAGACATGGAATAAGCCAGCTATCTGGGCCGCTAGTTCGGGGGGCCGACACCGCAGCCCCCGAACCAGGGCACGAAGCCACAACAATGAGTAAATCAAAACTTGACCTCGCACCACCAGCGAGGTTATCTTGTGGCAAAACAAACCCGTTTGCTAGGAAATATTCGCTGATTCCCGCGAAACATCTAGTAAGCAACCAAGTTTATAAAGATGAGCCAGCTAACAACTCCGCGCAGCAAAAAAATTTAGCTTAACTTTGAAACGCTGGCTGTTAAGTGCGAAAATTTGGACGATCGATTCTCAGCTATAAAAAACCTCTAAAATCTAAAATCTAAAATCTAAAATCTAAAATCTAAAATCTAAAATCGGATGACTCACCTGTTGTAACTATGCCATATCCGGTACCGCCGCCCGAACCACCTGCCATCATCTACATCGCGAAACCAAAGAAAGCAGCCCTAACTGTCGCAGCCAGTGATGGAGACACCCCCAGCAACTCCGTAGAAACACCGGAACCAAGTTCAGAAATCGTTCAGCCACCCCAGCAACCGGCCCAAGTAGAAGAAGCAGCAGTCCTCGATACCCCCCCAGCCAGCAACCAACAGCCTCCAGAAATCGCACACCCTCCAGCCATAGTCGAAAGCGACGAAGCAGTAGCGGGATTTGGGCACCCGGTTGCTGCGGAAAAACCCGAAACTCCAGCAGCTAAGCAAGATTCCTCATTTACTGCTTACCAGTTAGGTTCGGTAGAAAATGCTGTGGCAGCTCGGAATCGCCAAAAAATAGTAGGGGAGCAGAGAAAAGAGGACAAGAATGCGCTAAAACCGCAAGAAAGTTGGTATCAGGCCCAAGGCCGACAGTTAGAAGAGAACGCTCCCGTACCAACAGAGATTCCCGTTCCAGAACCCGCGCCAGAACAGCCTCCCACCGAGCAGCAACAGTTCGAGATTCCCACACCAGGAACCGCCCCCGCACCAAGAACCGCCCCCAAACCCGCAACAAGAGAGCCCAAACCAAAGCCCAAACCAGCCGCGCCGGGAGTCCGCACCGCACCATCTCAGCGGACGGTGCCTTTTCCGGTGAGTCCGGCCGATACCATCGAAATTAAGGCCGACCGCCAAGAATTTGACGACAAGCAGCAAATTGTCACGGCGGTTGGTAATGTTGTGGTGCGGTTCCGGCAAACTGTGATAGATGCCGATCGCGCGATCGTCAACCTAGTCACCCGCCAAGTGGTAGCATCAGGCAACGTCGCCTATAGTCGCGGCCAACAAGTAGTCCGCGGCCAGCAGATGGAATTCAATCTCGGCCTCAACTCCGGCGCAGTCGAACAAGCAAGTGGCGAAATATTCCTGCCCGCAGCAGGTAGCGAATTAACGCCCACACTACCCACAGATATTAGTGCCGGAACCATTCTCGAACAGCCTCTGAGCGATCGAATTACCAGCCAGCAGCCCCTGCGCCAAGTCAAATCCCCAGGAGCGGCCAGCGTCACCATCGGCGGCGGCGGACAGCTAGCAGCCCCCCAAGTTGTCGGCGCAGTCAACCGCATCCGCTTTGAAGCAGAACGCCTCGAACTTCTGCCCAACGGCGCCAGAGTCGCAACCAACATTCGGATTACTAACGACCCGTTTTCCCCGCCAGAATTTGAATACAGGGCGCGGAGGGCGACGATTAGAAGCATTTCGCCCACGGCTGAAGAATTAGTCACAAATTCGCCCCGCTTAGTATTTGACAACCGCATCAAAATACCCGTGTATCCCCGCAGACAAGTGTTTGACAGCCGACAGCAGAACGGCCCTTGTTTGACCTTTGGCTACGACGGCGGGGACAGGGGCGGTTTGTATGCCGAGTGCGGTTTTCAGGTGTTGCAAAACGGGCCGGTGCGGCTCACCCTGACACCACAAATATACCTTCAGCGGGTCGTGGCAGATCACGGCGGCAATCCGTTTTTTCCCGACAGCTACGGACTCAAAGCGAAGTTGACCTCTAGGCTAGGCCCTCGTACCAATATCGAAGCCTCGGCGATATTTCTGAGTTTCGAGGATTTCCCGAATTTGCCAGAAGACAGCTTTCGGGGCAATGTGCGCCTGCTGCAGTCGATCGGCACTCACTCTCTAGCGGCAGAATACAGTTACCGCGATCGACTGTTTAACGGCTCTCTGGGCTATCAAACCGTGCAGAGCAGCCTCGGGGCAGTCCTCACTTCCCCCGTCATCCCACTCGGCAGCACAGGCATCAATCTCAGCTATCAAGCCGGGTATCAATTTATCAATGCTGACACCGATAGACCAGACTTGCTCGAACCAGTGCGCGAAAACAACCGCATCGATTTAGGCCGCGCCCAAGCCAGCTTCGCCTTGAGCCGCGGCTTCAACCTGTGGGAGGGTAAAGCGCTACCCCGCACTCCCACCCAGGGTTTGAAGTACACGCGCAACCCAGTGGTTCCTTTCTTGCAACTAGCCTTGGGAGTCCGGGGAGTTGGCACTTATTACAGCAGCGGCGACACACAAAACTCGATCGCCAGCAGCGTCGGCATTCAAGGGCAGTTCGGCCATTTCTCCCGCCCTTTCCTCGACTACACTGGATTTAACGTGACTTACACTCAGGTAGCGCGGGACGGCATATCGCCTTATTTGTTCGATCGGCTAGTAGATTTGAAAGTCCTATCTTTTGGACTTGTCCAGCAAGTTTACGGAGGATTTCGAGTTGGCTTTCAAACAGCTATTAATTTAGAGAGCAAGGAAGCAATCAGTACGAACTACACTTTAGAATACAGCCGTCGCAGCTACGCAATTATTTTGCGTTTTAATCCTGAACGTCAAGTCGGCAGCCTGACTTTTAGAATTAGCGACTTCAATTGGAACGGCACTCCCCAACCTTTTTCTGGAGACGTGAAAACAGTAGAAGGAGGCGTGCGTTTATCCGATTAATTCAATTGGCTAATTGGGAATTGGTCAAACAGGGTATTTGGAACCAACAGTTAACAGACAACAGTCAACAGTCAACAGTCAACAGTCAACAGTCAACAGACAACAGACAACGAACCAATAACAAATGATAGAAGTGACGGCAATATCTGCACAAGCAGCGGCTCTGCTGGTTCACTACGGCTTTGACCTAGGTGGCAAAAAAGCCGAAAAATTGGCGGGTGAATGGCTGACCAAGTACCCCGGCTACTGGCTGCGTTTAGCAGTGGTTGAAGCGCTTTATCAAGGGCGCTACAAAGCTGTTTCTGTCGATCAGCTATTGAGTATGTGGCACCGGATAGGAGAACCGCTCTATCATTTTAATCGCGAGTTTGAACGCTTAGTCTGCAACAATTTTCCTCAAGATTTAAACGTTGAAAAAGATCCTAAACTGCCGCAGGACGGTAGAGTTTTATCGATCCCCGCACCGGCAGTCAGTGTCGCAGAGTTAGATTTGCTTGCGCCGTCAGAGCCCGAAATCGATCGCGCGCCAGATGCAGAAGTCCCGAACATAGAAGTACAGGAAACAGAAAAATTACCCGATCGCGATCGTACAAAAGAAAATCAAGAAGTTGTAGTATATGAAGACCTAGCCCTTACCGCCCTCGCCGATAAAGCCGAGGTCGATCGCTTTTTACCCGACAAACCTGTGACAAAATCATTCCCAGTTGTCAAACACACTGATTTTCACACCAAGTTAAAAGCCATTGCCCTCAAAGGCCGAATCAAAAAGCGAGAAAGCAGAAAGAAAGTGTAAATTTTGGGCATTGGGCATTGGCCCGCGCAGGGCATTGGGCATCGGGCATTGGCCCGCGCAGGGCATTGGGCATACCTCATATCAAATCCGGTAGCATCGGAATGATTCAGATATATATTCTCGGACTCTGTGTACTCTGTGTTCTAATAAGGTTAAATCATTCCGATACAAGCGGAAACGATATCACTACGCTTGAGAACCGCTATAGCAGATTCATCAGTGGGGTAAATCTCTGATTCCTCAATTATCAGAAAATTGGGTTGAAAACCCCGTCCTTTGAGGACGGCTTTTTTCCATTTTTAAGTAAAATAACAAATCCATCTTCACAAATAAATATGGTAGAATAGATAAATCAGACAAGATGTAAAAACCTACCTCCGGACTGGGGGAAAGTCTACGCCCAAAACATTTTTGAGGAGATATGACTACGCAGCTACGCTGCAAACGTAGTCAGCGAAAGGAACCCACCCTTGCATGGGATATTAAGACCCAAATGTCTTAACAATCCTCGTGCCTTTAGGCCGAGGAGTGTCAATCAATTGTTCAATTCTTCAATCGACCGAAAGTTAACTTTTCGCAGTTACTCCCATCCGAATTTCCGAACAAAAAGATGCCTGTTGAGTACCGTTAGCTTGCTTAACAACGCTAGTCCGCAGCCGCAGATTGGGCATGAGATACCACAGCCTTTCTTCGGCGCGGACAGTATCTGATTCTGTAATCAATGTCAGCACATCGTCATCGCCCATCACGTAGCGACTGTTTCCTTTCTCCTGCAAAACTTGACCTTCCCTAGGATTGTCGGGATTGGGGACGATCGCTAATATTGTAGAACCAATTTGTTTAGCTTGGTTGCGATCGGGAATACCGTCCCAAGAAATCCGAACGCCCTTTAGCTGAGTTGAGGTAGGGTTAATCGAGTGTTGTTGGCAAAGTTTGACAATTGCTGCATCGCTAGCTGTCACCATTTCTATTTTGAGGTCAGATTTACCAGCCTGTAATTCGCCAGACTGAAGATTGTGTACGGTACGCTGGGAAAACCATTTACCTGCACTTAACTCAAAAAACTCGATAACATCCATAAAACTTGTCTCTAAACTTAAATACTTCTTTATTTTCGATCGCCACGGGCGTGCTATAAACTCAGAAACCCGGTTTCTACCTGCGTACCTAGCGGTTAAACCAATGATTTTAGCTGATAAACCAGGTTTAAGAGTGCAAGTGCCACTCTATATTTTAAAGGAATAGGGCGCGCCTGCAAAACTTTCCGGGATTTGGGTCCAGCAGATTGCAGGTTTGGTTGAGGTACGAAACCCCACCGGGCGACAGCAGGCTGATGCAGCCGAGTTGACAGAAAATTAGATTCGGCATCGTATGGCGCTAAAAAAGTCTGATTCGCGCATCCAATAGGATTGCGGTACCTTAAAAAATTGAGCTTTGAGAGTGTTAGCCGATCGACAATCATCATTCCCAGACCAGCTATATTAAGAAAAACAACGATATATGTCAGGTTTTGTCGATCGGTAGATTTGGCGCTGCAGAGTTGAATTTTCACGGGCTGCGGTTGATAGCAATCGCACTCATTAAAAATTCTCAAAGCAGACACGGACTCAAATACCAGCGATTCATTGAACCATCAGCCTCATCGAGGGCAGTAGCCCGGTAGCAAATAGCCTTCAAATATGTCATCCTAAATAAACGAGAAAAGATTCTCGAGCGAGTTTCCAGCAACGTGCAGCTAGCGATCGCATACATTTAAAAAAAAGACATCAGCAAATTTATGAGCGAGTTTACGGAAGGGCTGGACACAATGCAGTCTGCAGAACAGACACACTGTCTGGAAATGCTGCCAAATCAGCTAGCAGCGACTTCAGACTCAGAAAAATTATACAGCTTACTAACAGATTACAAATTTATTGAATCCAAGCTGTCAGCATCAGGAGTACAAGCCCTAATAGAAGATTATGATTTAGCAAAAGATCCTGATAATATCACCGATCCAAAAACCGAAAATCTCAAGTTAATCCAAGAAGCAATCAGACTTTCTGCCCACATATTAGCCAAAGACAAAAGCCAACTAGCAGCGCAACTAATTGCCCGCTTAATGCGCTTTGAAACCCCCGCAATCAACAAACTCCTAACCCAAGCAAAACAGCAGAAAAACCCCTGGTTGCGACCCCTAACGCCCAGCTTTACCCCTCCGGGCGGCAGATTGCTACGTACCCTCACCGGACATACAGACTGGGTACAAGCTGTAGCTGTTACCCCCGACGGCAAGCGGGTAATTTCTGCATCCTCAGACCACAATCTCAAAGTTTGGCACTTAGAAACAGGAGAAGAACTTTTCACCCTCAAAGGTCATCTTACCTACGTCAATGCTGTAGTCGTCACCCCAGACAGCACTAAAGTAATTTCCGGTTCTTGGGACAACACGATTAAAATTTGGAATTTAGCAACTGGAACAGAAATATTAACATTAGCAGGCGATACTTTTGCAGTAGAAGCAGTAGCAGTAACTCCCGACGGCAAGCGAATAATTTCCGGTTCCTGGGACGGCAGCATACAAGTTTGGGATTTGTCAACAGGGACAGTGATTTTCAACCTGAAAGGTCACAGCAGTTTTGTCCAGTCCGTAGCAGTAACTCCCGATAGCAAACAGTTAATTTCCGGTTCGGGAGACAACAGTATTAAAGTCTGGAATCTAGAAACAGGACAAGAACTTTTTACCCTCACCGGACATACAGATTGGGTGAAATCAGTAGCAGTAACTCCCGACGGTAAACAAATAATTTCCGGCAGTTATGATGGCACTATCAAAGTGTGGAGTTTGTTAGAAGAAAAGCTACTTTTCACTTTAGGAGAACACAGCAGTTTCGTCCAAGCTGTAGCAGTCACTCCCGATGGAAAACAAGTAATTTCGGCAGCCGGCGACAAAACCCTGAAAGTTTGGAATTTAGAAACAAAAGCAGAACTTTTTACTTTTACCAATCACATCGCGCCCGTGAATGCTGTCGCTGTTACCCCCGACGGGAAGCAGATAGTTTCTGGTTCATCGGACAAAACCCTGAAAGTTTGGCGCTTAGAAACAGGCAAAGAAAATTTATCACCTGCAAGTCACGATGACTGGGTAAATGCTGTAGCAGTGACGGCGGACGGTACTAAAGCGATTTCTGGTTCAGGAGACAACAGAATTAAAGTCTGGAATCTCAAAAATGGGCAAGAAATTTTTACTATTGGGGGACATCAAGATTGGGTAAAAGCGATCGCAATCACAGCAGATAGCCAGCGAATAATTTCGGGTTCCGGCGACAAAACCGTGAAACTTTGGGATCTAGAAACCGGAACCGCAATCTTGACTTTCAGGGGTCATAGAGACTGGGTAAATTCTGTAGCTGTTACGCCTGACGGAACGATGGCAATTTCTGGTTCTGGAGACAAAACTATTAAAGTTTGGAGTTTAGAAACAGGAGACGAACTTTTTACATTTTTAGGTCATACAGACGGGATAAAAGCTGTAGCAGTTACTCCCGACGGAAAACGGGTAATTTCGGCGTCCGGCGACAAAACTCTGAAAGTTTGGAGTTTGGGGAAAGAAAAGAATATTTTGAAAAATATGTGGAATTTAGCCGTCAAAAATCAACTTTTTACTCTCAAAGGTCATGAGAGTTTTGTGAATGCTGTGGCAGTTACAACGGATGGTAAATGGGCAATTTCTGGCGGGCGGGAACCAAATCTGAGAGTGTGGGATTTGTCAAGTAGAAAAGAAATTTTTACTTTGGCAGGTCATGGGGATGCGGTAACATCTGTGGCGACTTTGGGAAATAAGGTGATTTCGGTTTCCGATGACAATACTCTGAAAGTTTGGGATTTGTTGAGTCGAAAAATAGTTGCTAGTTTCAGGGGAGATAGTGCTTTGAAAGCTTGCGCTATTGCACCGGATGGGGTGACAATTGTGGCGGCGGAAGCTTCGGGACAAGTGCATTTTTTGAAGTTGGAAGAGGGAATTAGTCATTAGTCATTAGTCATTAGTCATTAGTCATATCGTTTCCGCTTGCATCGGAATGATTTAACCTTACTAGAACACAGAGTACACAGAGTCCGAGAATATATATCTGAATCATTCCGATGCTACCGGATTTGATATCATTAGTCATTGGTCATTAGTCATTAGTTGTTGTGCCGATCGCACTTTTGTTAAAATTTAAAAGTGCGATCGCCCGCAGGCCCAATCCAGTCTACAATTATTCCGGGTCAATTCCCATCGATCGCAGTCTTTCCGCTAAGACAGCAACCCAAAGTGCGATACTTCTCAATACAATAACCTATTCATCTTGCTCTCTCCTCTCTAACTCCGCGCCCTCAGCGCCCTCTGCGGTTCATCAAAAAAAATCTCATTCAGCATCAAAAACAGGGCAGACACCGCCCGCCCCAGCCAACTAACGCCTCTGCAACTTCACCCCACGAATAGAATAATCCAAAAGCTCGATCGGGTGCATCAAAGTAACAGCCTTCCCCTGCAACTCCAAATGCTTCTTAATTTGCATAGAACAACCAGGATTAGAAGAAGCAATCAACTCCGCCCCAGTATTCAGCAAATTCTCCACCTTCTGCACACCCAACTCATCAGCAATTTCCGGCTGCAACATATTGTAAACCCCCGCACTCCCGCAACATAAAGCAGCATCCACAGGTTCTTTTAGCTTCACACCAGGAATTTGTTGCAACAACTGGCGCGGCTGCAAACTAATCTTTTGTCCGTGCAACAAATGACAAGCATCCTGATAAACAATTGTCAAATCTCCCTCAATCAAAGGATTGAGTTTAGCCGTAATGCCCGCACTTGCCAAAAACTCCTGCACGTCCTTAACATTGGCCGCAAAATTCTCAGCTTTCTCCCGATATTCCGGGTCATCAGCTAAAATGTGACCGTATTCCTTCAAAGTGTGACCGCAGCCAGCAGCATTAATAATTACAAAATCAACATTAGTATTTTCAAAACTGTCAATCATTTGTCGCGCCAAAGATTTCGCCTGTTCAGCTTGTCCTTGATGTTCGGGTAAAGCAGCACAGCATCCCTGACTTTTCGGAATCACAACCTCGCAGCCGTTAGCCGTCAAAACACGCACCGTAGCCTCATTAACCGGCGAAAACAACAACCTCTGCACGCAACCTAAAATCACGCCGACTCGATAGCGTTTCTCCCCTTGTGCGGGAATAACTTCCGGTAAATTATCCCGGAAAGAATCAACCGTTACCTTCGGCAAAATAGATTCCATCGCCGCCAAGCGAGGAAATACTTTTTTCAGCAAACCTGTTTTACGAATTAGTTTTGGCAGTCCTAATTTTTGATAAACAAACAGCGGTACAAGCAAAAGCCGCAACCTGTGAGGATAGGGAAAGAGATTAAAAATCAGAGTACGAATTACATTGTCAGAAAAAGTGCGTTCTTGATTTCTAGTAACTTGGTGGCGAGTTGCAGAAATTAGCTTATCGTATTGAACCCCAGAAGGACAAGTTGTCACGCAGGCCAAACAGCCCAAACAAGTATCAAAATGCTGCGAAGTTGCTTCGTTTAAAGGTGCATCGCCTTCGTTAATTGCATCCATTAAATAAATGCGGCCTCTGGGCGAATCCATTTCTTTGCCGAGTACGCGATAACTCGGACAAGTTGACAAACAAAAGCCGCAGTGGACGCAAGTATCAATTAATTTCGGATCGGGCGGATTGTTAGCGTCGAAACCGGGAATTTCGAGAGTCTGCAAGTGAGGATTTTGGGCTAAAAAATTGCTGTCTTTGGCTGGCCTTAAATCGTCGCTGGGAATTTGAGATGTTTCTGAAGTTTGCATATTTGAAGGAAGAAGGAAGTTCGGCAACGAGCAATGTACGGGATGTAACGGATGTAACGGATGTAACGGATGTAAGTCCGTCGGAAGAGGGAAGAAGGAAGAAGTAATATAATGGGTTTGCTAAATCAAGAAAAATCTAACTTTTAGAGAAGTTTCTAGATAGGAAGTCTACATCAGTCAATTAAACACAAACTCTTCTCTTATTTTCTTCTCTTTTCTTCCTTTGCGCTCTTTGCGCCTTCGCGGTTCGTTTAAAAAAAAATCAGGTTCACAAAAGACTTAGAAATAGATTCAAAAAGGACGGTCGTCCTCACTACGAACCTTTTAATAGAAAGCGATTTGGACTAAAAATATTTTCCGGGTCAAACTCTTGTTTGATGCGGCGCATTAAATCGATCGCACTTCCAGTATAGCCCCAAACATCTAACCCTTGCTTGATATTGGTCGGCGCTGCCAAAACAGTCAAAAAACCGCCTTTAGCTTCGCACCCCCTGCGTACCTGCAACAGCGTATCAGCAGTCGCCGTCTCAAACCGCAAAACCCCCAAACCGCTGCCGGCATGAATCAAAGCGTCCTGTACCGGCAACTCATTAATTGCCTTGACAGCCTCCGACGGTCTGATGCCTATTTTACAAATAATTGCTGAATTATTGGCAGAATTCCAGATTGTTTCTGGCAATCTTTGCCATAATTGATCCTCATCATTACCGCCGCAGCTAGTACCTTGCAATCCCAACTTTTCGCCAACTGACCGCAAGCGGGCTGATTGTTGTTTGACGCTTTCGGCGATACTTTGAAACCTGACGATTAATCCCGAACCTTTACCCAAACTCTGTTTTTCTACTAACTGCGGCGACAGAAAATCAACTGCTGTCGGAGTCAAGGCAGAGGATAATAAGATTTGAGCAGCTTGGGCTAAAGCATTAGTTTCCCCAGTCAATATTACAGTTCCCGATGATTCAGGTAATGGATAAACTCGGAAAGTTACTTGAGAAATGATTCCCAAGGTGCCGTAAGCACCGGTAAACAGTTTCATCAAGTCGTAACCGGCGACATTTTTAACAACTCGACCGCCAGCTACGGCAATTTTACCGTCCGAGCGCACAAAGGTGATTCCCAACAACAAATCGCGCACCCCCCGATAGCGGTGCCGCAGAGAACCCGCACCAGCAGTAGCGACAATCCCGCCCAAAGTTGCCTGCTGCGGATATGCTGGATCGATCGGCAAAAATTGACCTGATTTACCTAAAATTTCCTGCAAATCGGCAAACTTCATCCCCGCTTCCGCAGTCACCGTTAAATCGCCCACAGCGTGTTCTACAAGGCGATTCAGGCGCGCTGTGCTCGCAGCCGCGAGTCCCCTGGCATCAGGAGATCCCCCTAAATCCCCCTTAAAAAGGGGGACTTTGACAACATCTTGCTCCCCCCTTGTTAAGGGGGGCTGGGGGGGATCCGGGTCTAATTTAACCAACCCCCCCCAATCGAGTTTGCTGCCACTCCCTGCCGGCAAGACGGCCCAGCGATTTTGCCGAGCACAAGCAATCACGGCCGCGAGTTCTGCCTGAGTATGAGGGTAAACAGTGCAGTCTATTGAAGTACCGGGGGCAATTGCTTTTTCTACCCGATTTTGCCAAACCGCCTCTGTGTCTTGCTGCAGACAGATGGCAGCAGTGCCGACAATATTTTCTAATTTTTGTGTGGTAACGTAATTTTCGGTAGATAAAGATTTCATCAAGGTTATCAAACGCCCGGTAAAAAAATAATTACAGCACTGCCTAAAACCATTAAATATTAATACTGGCCCGATATTCAAAACATGAACCAACAAATGTCTCAAAACCGACTTTCTGTAGGAATTGCCGGTCTCAACGAAGTGATTGGCGGCGGGCTGATTGCTCAGCGCTCTTATCTGGTGCGGGGCGGCCCTGGCACCGGCAAAACTACGCTGGGCTTGCACTTTTTGACCGCAGGTATGGCTGTGGGTGAAAAGCCCCTGTTTATTACTTTAGGAGAACCGGAAGCGCAATTGCGCGCCAATGCCGAAACTCTCGGTTTTGATATCGAATCGATGGCTTTCCTCGATTTGAGTCCCTCCTCGGAATTCTTTACAGAAATTCAAACTTATGACATTTTCTCCCCGTCGGAGGTTGAGCGAGAACCCACTACACAAAAGATTATCGAGCGAGTCCAAGCTGTCAAGCCTACTCGGGTATTTTTGGATGCGATTACTCAATTTCGCTATTTAGCTGCGGATGAGTTTCAGTTTCGCAAGCAAGTTTTGTCTTTTCTGCGGTTTTTGGTGGAAGGGGGGGCGACGGTGGTGTTCACCTCAGAAGGCACATTAAGTGCTCCCGACGACGATTTGCAATTCATCAGCGACGGAGTAATTTATTTGGAACTGCTGAGTGAAGGGCGCACTCTGTCTGTCAGCAAGCTGCGCGGTTCCAACTTCCGCAACGGCCGCCATTCGCTGCGCCTGACTCAGACTGGTATGGAGGTATTTCCGCGACTGCTACCGGACAACTATCAACAGGATTTTGTGGCTGAACCGATTTCTGCTGGGGTTCCTGAAATTGACGAACTGTTGCACGGGGGGCTGGAACGGGGGACTGTGACGGTGATTACGGGGCCTAGCGGTGCGGGTAAAACGACGGTGGGAATTCAGTTTATGAAGGAGGCGGCGGGAAGGGGGGAGCGATCGGTAGTTTACATTTTTGAGGAGTCAATTTCTACTCTGCTGCACCGCTGCGAATCAGTTAACATCCCGGTTGGCGCGATGATTGCGGGGGGAACTCTTTCGGTGATACCCGTGGAACCTTTGCTCTACTCGCCCGATCAGTTTGCTGCTATGGTACGCCAAGAAGTGGAGCAGGAAAAGACGCGGATTGTGATGATTGACAGTGTTTCTGGCTATCAACTTTCGATGCAGGGGCAAAATTTGGTGAACAATTTGCACGCTTTGTGCAAGTATCTCAAGAATATGGGAGTTACCGTGATCTTGATTAATGAGGTAGAAGAGATTGGTGGAGATTTTCGGATGACCGAGATCGGGATTAGCTATTTGGCGGATAATATTCTGTTGATCCGCTATCTGGAACGCCAACTGCATAATAGAACAGAAATCCGCAAGGCGATCGGAGTAATTAAAAAACGAGTCAGCAATTTCGAGAAAACTCTGCGAGAACTCGATATTACTCGCTACGGCATCAAAGTCAGCAAGCCGATACGGGGGCTGCGCGGCATTTTGAGCTCTGCGCCGGTGTGGGTTGAGGGGGAAGTGGATGAAGATTGAATCGGGGTTAAAAGGGTTCTGGGTCGATCTCAATCGGCGGTTTGGCGGTCGAAAATTTAGGCATTAAGTTGACAGACGACCTTGTTGATTGAGAGGGATTTTTCCTGAAGTACCCAGACGCTAACTTAAATATAAAATCTCCTACGGCATCAGCCTTATTCCGAGGAAGCTGACAGATGACTGGCAATTCAATAATTTTAGCAGTTGACCGCAATCAGCGAAACTTGCAGCTTTTAGCACAATTTCTTCACAAAGAAGGATACCAGATGCTGGCGGCTTCTAGCTTTGAAGATGTGGCGCGAGCGATCGGTCAGCCTGCTAAAATCGGGATGGCTTTAGTAGATATTTCTGGTTTCGATAGCCAGATTTGGGAATGCTGCGAACAATTGCGAAATCACCAAATCCCTTTTCTGATACTTTCGCCCAAACAAAGCGCGGCCATTGGGCACGAAAGCTTCTCCCGCGGTGCTCGGAGCATTTTGGTAAAACCTTTGATCGTTAGAGATTTGCTATCCGTTGTTCACAGCTTGCTAGGAGAATCTGCGTGAGTCGAATTTTATTGCTTGTAGAACAGAAAGAAAATCGCCGCTTGTTATTAGAATGGCTGGCAGTTTACTATGAAATATTGCTGCCCAATTCAAAAGAAAATATTGACGATTTTTTAGGGTTAAATCAATCTTTCGATTTGGGGATAATTGACGGTCAGGCTCTGAAAAACCACTGGCAATGGGTAGCTGCCAAAAAACAGGCAGAACACCCCCTATGTTTGCCTTTTCTTTTGATTACATCTCGCTCGGATGTAAAGATGGCAACGCAATTTATTTGGCAAACTATTGATGATTTAATTATTGCTCCGGTCGAAAAGATAGAATTGCAAGCGCGGGTGGAAATTTTGCTGAGATCGCGCCAGTTGTCTTTAACTCTCAAATTGTCTCACGACCAACTCGACCGCACTCTGCAAACAGCCCAAGAACTCAACGAGATGAAAACATCTTTGCTGTACATGATTGCTCACGACGTTCGCAATCCTTTGAACTTCATCCTCGGCACTACGCAAGTTCTGACTAAATACAAATCGACATTAACAGATGAGAAAACACAAGAAATGCTAGACAAAACTCAAGCAGCAGCAAAAAGCATCGATCGGTTATTAGATGACGTTTTGCTGCTGGGCAAAACTGAGTCGGGAAAAATGGCGTTTTGCTTGCTACCGCTAGACTTAACAAAGCTTTGTGATGAGTTGGTAGCGGAATTTCAGAACAGCCTGAAGTTGAAGCCGCAAACTGAGCCGGTGACGCTGGTTTTTGTGAATCACAGTCAATCGGCGATGGCTTGTTTGGAGGAAAGTTTGCTGCGGTGCATTCTCAGTAATTTGCTGTCAAATGCTATTAAATATTCTCCTCCTAATACTCAAGTAGTTTTTGAATTAAAAGTTACTGAGGTTGAGGTAATTTTTTCGGTACAAGATGCCGGAATTGGCATACCTTTGGCAGACCAAGAACGGCTGTTTGATTCGTTTTACCGGGCGACAAATGTGGGTATAATTCCTGGTACTGGACTGGGGCTGAGTATTGTTAAAAAATGCGTGGACTTGCACGGTGGCGAAATTGTGTTGAGCAGTGAAGAGGGTGTCGGGAGTACGTTTACGGTAAGGCTGCCGATCGCCAAAATTGAAGAATAGTAGATGATTCGGCGGTTGAAACCGCCAGCAAGTCAAACGATGTCGGCCGGAGGCGACTGGTGCGTAAAGGAGATTCAAAACCCGGATTTGCTATAACAATTAGCAACTAATAACTGATAACTGACAACTAGATGATTCGGCGGTTGAAACCGCGTCTACACAAACGATGTCGGCCTACGCCGACTGGTTCGTAAAGGGGATACAAAACCCATATTTGCTATAACAACTAGCAACTAGCAACTGACAACTGACAACTAATACTAAATCTAGGTAACATACCCCCTTGATGATGGAACCGCGAAGACGCTTTAGGCGAAGTCGCGCGTCAGCGATCTTATCGCGAAGAGAAGAGAAGAGAAGAGAAGAGAAGAGAAGAGAAGAGTAAACAGAAAAGTCAGAATATACAGGAGTTGGAAAGCTCGGATTTGGTATTAGTTATTATTCTGATACAACATTGTGTGACTGCAATCAAAGTTCTACGGGAGCAACGGCGTTCAATAATTCTTCTAGAATAAATCGCAGCAAGGATTGAGTTGCTAATATTAAACCCAGTCTGGCTTGGGCGAGTTTTGGTGTTTCTGTTTTAACTTCGCCCCAAATCCGACATTGGCTGTAAAAAGTCTGAAATGCTTGGCTCAAATTATTAGCTGTTTTGAGATAATTGACTGGTTTTTGTTGGGTGCAATTATTCTGAAAAACTGGAGATAAATTGTCTAGGGCTGTGATTAGTTGCGAAATTAAAGTACGATCGCCCGGATGTACTAACCGCAGTTGCTGGCTGCTGTTGAGCCAGGGTATGGGATTTGGGGCCGCCAGCGACCAAATTTGCGGTGCTGTACGGACATCGGGTTGGGCGATCGAAATTAGGCGATCGCGGTGGGCCATTCGCAGCAGGGAACAGCAGCGGGCGTGGCTGTATTGAATGGGAAACAGTCGATCGCCTGACACAACAGGAGATAATATGCGAGATTCGGGATCTGGGAGGGAATTTTGAGCTAAACGCTGCAACCAGAGGGCTAAACCTGCATCAGTCAGCTCCAGCTCAATTATGCCCCCCGGTGCGACTTTAACGGCAAAATCTGGCTCGCACAGCGGTTTGAGAGTTTCGAGCAACTCGGCGGCGATCGCCTGCGGTGTCTGTTGCCGAGTTTTAGCCAATTTCAGGGCGATCGCAGAGACGTACAGCACCCCGGCGCTATCTTTACCCCGATTTAACGGAATTTGTGCCAGTGTGTCCTGTTGGGCGATCGCGCCCTGCAATCTTAAGAGCAAAAAACACTTCACTGTAACTTCGGGGCACTGCTCCATATTTGGTGTATCCATATCGGCCCATCATTAGGTAAAAATTACTCTCTGAGTGTTACCGCTGGCGCTGTTGTTGTACGTTAAACTGCTGATATTACAGATGAGCGATCGGCTCGCCCTGACCGGCTACATCCAATTAATCGACGTTTGAGCGATTTTTGGGCTACATAACAATAATTTACGTGAAACTCTTTGCTGAACTCTACCATTTTTATGTATTTTTTGCTACATTGAATTTTAGGTAAAACTGAAAATAATCAGCACTGTTAAGAAGCGTGCAAGTTCGATCGGGGGTTGGTTGTCTCACTTTGTATCAGAATGCTGGCAGAAGCTGTTTTTCTAACTAATTAAATATATCCCAGAGCCTCACTTATGCAATCAACTTCCACACATCTAGAGACGATCGATCGACCTTTTATCACTTGGCAGCGAATTATCGACTGGGCCCAGGAACACTACCGCTGCCGGACTTTTAGCAAAGACGAAAAGATTCCCGCCAGACCCGGACTGCTTTATTTAGTCCAGAAAGGTTCTGTGCGGCTTGTAGGTAGCGCTCAAGTTAGCGTCGGGGCGAAGCCGGGGCTAAAATCAGCTCGCAAAACTACAGAAGAAGCTTTTTTGGGCTTCGTCGGCGCGGGTCAACCTTTTGAGCTGGTTGCTCAGTCTCCGTTTACTCTCCAAGCTTTCGCTCATGCCGATCAAACTCACGTAGTGTGGATGTATTGGCACGATTTGGATAATTGGCCTCACTTTCGCCGGGAAATTTTGGATGCGTTTCGCTACCAGCACCAGCGGAAACTCCTCTGGCTGAGCACTTTGGGACAGCGCCGGACGATCGACCGACTGCTGGGTTTTCTCACTTTGTTGATCGAAGAGTTCGGCGAACCTTACGTAAGTGAGGCAGAACCGGATGTGGTTCGGGGCTACAGGCTGCCTTGGGTGTTGACTCACGCTCAAATTGGCAGCGCTATCGGCTCAACGCGGGTGACTGTGACGCGACTGATGGGCAAGTTGCGATCGAAAGGTTTGATTAATACTGAGGATGACAATTTAATTTGTTTGCCGACTAAGGCTAATCCCCAAAAAAGTAAAAATCAAAAGCAGGATGTAGAAGCATTCCTCGAAGAGGATATCGAAGATTCTCTAGAAGACGATATCGAAGATGATATCGAAGATGATATCGAAGACGATATCGAAGATTCTTGATAAAATCTTCCGGGCCAGTGTCAGAAACAGCGTTTAGCTATTATATCAACCGCACCAGAGGGCGGGGAAGTTGTTCTCGCATTGCACGCCGATGCCGTCGATTGCTTCTGCTTTGGATCTAAACTAAAGCGTTATTTTGCAACGAAAATTCAAGGCTTTCTTCCCTCTTGTTTCTTCCTTCTTCCATTTCTCTTCTTGTCTCTTTTTACCCGAAGAACAACTGGTAGAGTGTAGCCGAAGGAAGCCGAAGCGAGCCTTCTTCCTGATGACCAATGACTGATGACCAATGACTGTTGACTGTTGACTGTTGACTGTTGACTGTTGACTGTTAGCTGTTGACTGTTAAGAGGGCGGGCCCGCACCATCCACCGCCCCTACTGACTGTTGACTGTTGACTGTTAGCTGTTGACTGTTAGCTGTTATTGGGAATTGAGAATTGGGCTCTAGCGTTGTGGAGGGATTGGGAATTCGTAGCAAGTAACCAATAACCAATAACTAATGACTAATGACTAATGACTAATGACTAATGACCAATGACTAATGACTAATGACTTCTTCGGTGTACGATGAATAGTGTAAACTTTTCCCGTTCTCTATCTTGTGCGACTGACAATGACTGATGACAAGCAAAATTCTCCAATTCCGAACGATCGGCAACGGGTGGTATTCTGCGATTTTGACGGCACGATCACTGTTGAAGAAACTTTTGTGGCAATGCTGAAGCATTTTGCACCGGAATTATCGTCTCAACTAATGCCGGAAATGTACGCAAGAAGGCTGAGTTTGCGATCGGGTGTGCGGCAGTTACTAGAGTCTATTTCTTCGGAACGTTACGGGGAAATTGTGGAATTTTCTAGGGGACAACTGATGCGACCGGGATTGGTGGAATTGCTGGATTTTTTGGACCAGCAAAAGGTGGATTTTGCGATCGTTTCTGGCGGTTTACGGATTATGGTAGAGGCGGTTATGGGTGATTTGGCACACCGGGCGATCGCTATTTACGCCGTGGATCTGGACTCTAGCGGCCCTCGCTTGCAAGTCAATTCTGAGTTTGAAGGAGATGCAGAATTGGTGTCTAAGGTGCGGGTAATGCGCCGTCACCCTGCAAAGGAACAGGTGGCAATTGGAGATTCGCTGACGGATTTTAATATGGCTTTGCAGGCTTCGTCTGTGTTTGCACGCGATCGGCTTGCCGAGTATCTAGACGAACAGCAAAAGCCTTATACTAAATGGGATAATTTTTTTGACGTGTTGGAAAATTTGTCCCAGAAATGGAGTTGAAACTATAGCCTTTCTCAGGTGAATTAGATTCTCTTGGGCATTGGGCAAACAGGGCATTGGGCATTGGTGTTTCCTGTTCGTAGAAGGGAATTGTGAATTACTTTCTTCGTACCTCACTCTGCGGTATGTGTATTGGTAAGGTGCACATTGTGCACCATACATTTAAATAGACTAGCGCAATTCTGATTAACGTAAAAGCTGGATAAAAAACTGAGGATTTGCAAAGAATGAGTGGCGATTTGAGACCGGATTTAATTGCAGCAGCCAAACATTTTTACGATCGCGGTTGGATGGTGGGGACTGCTGGCAATCTTTCGGCCCGCTTACCAGATGGCAGTTTTTGGATTACTGCTAGTGGTCGCGCGAAAGGGCAGTTGACTGAAGTAGATTTTATCAGAATGAGCTCCGAGGGTGCGATCGTCGAGCAGCCTGTTCCCGACAGCCGCCCTTCCGCCGAAACCAGCATTCATTTAGCCGTTTACAATAGTTTTCCAGACGCTAAAGCTTGCTATCACGTCCACTCCATCGAAGCAAATTTAGTTTCTCGGCTAACCGAAGGCGATGCAGTGCCTTTACCCGCGATCGAAATGCTCAAAGGTTTGGGCGTGTGGGAGGAAAACCCCCAAGTGGCGATACCCCTATTTGCAAATTATTTGGAAGTGCCTAAGATAGCCAAGGAAATCTGCGAATACTTTGCCATTTGTGCACCCTCTGTACCAGCTTTACTAATTCGCGATCACGGCATCACAGTCTGGGCAGACTCGCCAGCCGCCGCCTACAATTACGTAGAAATTGTAGAGTACATTTTTCGATACACGATCGCAGCCCGCCAATTAAATTTAGATTTGAAATATTAGATATGAATTTAGGAAATTCCTAAACGCAAAATCTAATATATCTAGGGTGTTTCGGGTGTACCTTACCGCTAAGTATCGTATCAAACACTTTTGATTTCAAAAGTGTAGCCAACAAGCAAATATCCAAAAAAGGAAACAAAAATTATGTCTAAATATAACAGAGTTTTATCCATAGACGGAGGCGGAATCAGAGGAATTATCCCCGCACAAGTTGCAGTTAGCATCGAGTCAAAGCTGCAACAGAAAAGCGGCAACCCAGATGCGAGAATAGCTGACTATTTCGATTTAATCGCCGGCACGAGTGCGGGAGGAATTTTAACTTGTATCTATTTATTTCCCGATCCCAAAAATCCCAGCAGACCTCGGTGGTCTGCCCTAGACGCTGTTAATTTTTCTATCAACAGCGGCCGCGACGTTTTTAAAAGTTCATTTTGGCAAAAAGTTCGCTCTATAGACGGTTTGATAGATGAGAAATATCCCAGCCCTCCGTTAGAAGAATTCTTTCGGAAAAACTTTAGTGATTGCCAACTCAGCCAACTGCTGAAACCTTGTTTAATTTCCAGTTACGACGTGGAAAGAAGAAAAGCTAATTTTTTCAACCAAATGGATGCGAAACAACATCCCGAAGCTGACTATTTTATCAGAGATGTTGCCCGAGCCACATCGGCCGCTCCCACTTACTTTGAAATTCCCAAAATTTACTCTTTGACAAACGAATGCTACGCTTTAATTGACGGGGGAGTATTCGCAAACAATCCGGCACTTTGCGCCTATGCGGAAGTGAGAAATAAATTCACATTTTCCGACGATCGCCCAGAGAGAGGCCCGACAGCAAAAGATATGGTCATTTTATCTTTGGGGACGGGAGAAGCTCAGAAAAAATATCCCTACGAAGAAGTGAAAAATTGGGGTCAAATTGAGTGGGTTGAGCCTTTGATTAATATCATGATGACGGGAGTTGCTGAAACTGTAAATTATCAATTGTTCCAAATTTATGATGCGATTGAAAGACCAAATCAATATTTGAGAATTACTCCCGATTTGAACCACGAACCACCGCTGCGGATTGATGATGCTTCGGAAGAGAGGATATTGGATTTGGTGAGAATTGGTAAGGATCAAGCCGAAAAGCATGACGAAGAGTTGGATAAGTTTATCGACTTGTTGCTTGCCGAGTAGCCATCAAATTTTAGATTTTGGATTTGAGACTTGAGATTTGACAATTGGGAAAAACTGAGGATGACCACAAAACTAATCAGTCTCAATCTAAAATTTAAAATGGTATAACCTACCAACGGCAAGGCTGGCAGACTAAAAATATGTTGACAAATCGCGCAGTAATTGCTGTAGAATTGGGTAAGTCTCTATTTAGCAATTCTTTGCCCTGTTTGTAATTAATCGCGAGCTGTCAATAATATCGTTTCTGGTTGCATCGGAATAATAAAATCGAGTCAACAGTTAACACTCAACCATTCAGTTTTTCGACCCGCCAGTCAACAGTCAACAGTCAACAGTCACCTGACGGTGCAACCGGAATTGATATAATTGGTTAAAAAATACCAAGAAAAGCGCGATCGACATTTAGATGAAACCTTCAATAACAGGTGGTTTCAGCGGTTTTTAGTGACGCTGTTCCTGGGCGGTCAAGTGCTGCTGCGGATACTCCAATGCAAAATTGACCGCCGCAAAATCATGGAACATTTAGTAACAGTAGGCCTGGATTCTTTGCGTTCAGTGCTGCTAATAGCCTTTTTTGCGGGCATGATTTTTACTGTTCAATCGGCCAGAGAATTGATTCGGTTTGGGGCGATTGGGGCGGTGGGAGGTGCTTTTGCTCTGGCATTTTGCCGGGAATTAGCACCGGTTTTAACGGCGGGCGTGGTGGCGGGACAAGTAGGTTCGGCCTTTGCCGCAGAGATAGGAGAAATGCAGGTGACGGAACAAATAGATGCCCTGTATATGTTGAGAACAAATCCAGTTGATTATTTAGTAGTGCCGAGGGTGATAGCTTGCTGCATCATGCTGCCGATTTTAACAATTTTTGCGGTAGCGGTGGGGATTTTGGGCGGGCTGTTTGTGGCGGCTTATTTTTACGAGTTGGAACCGTCGGTATTTTTGGAATCGGTGCGGACTTTTTTGGGGCCTTGGGATTTAGTAACTGTGGCGATTAAGAGTTTTATTTTTGGGTTGATTATTGCCCTTGTCGGTTGCGGTTGGGGGTTGACAACGGCGGGCGGTGGGAAAGGGGTAGGTCAAGCTGCAACGGCGGCGGTGGTGACTTCTTGGGTGTTTATTTTTGTGGCGGATTTCTTTTTATCGCTGTTGATGTTTCACGAGTTGGGAATTACGAGAAGCGGGTAATTGTTGGTAGAAGACTCGGCGGTTTAAACCGCGTTTACACAGACAAAACCCGGATGGTGCGTGGGTTGAAGAAATAACTACATAAACTAACTTCGTAGTGAGGATTTTAGTTTTTCTTCATGGCGCAGGAATATCAGGAATATAAGGAGGGCGATAGACTCGAATTGCTTGAATGGGAACTGTGCCTTCTGTTTCAGGAATGATTTCAAGGATGTGTTTGGAGTTGCTTAAATTCTGAGCTAATGTTGTAGGATATTCGCGGTTGGAATCTGCAATTTGTGGCGGAATGTATGAATCTACAAACATCGGCTTAACTTGCCACGTAATCTCAAAGCCTTTTGGTGTAGCCTTTTTCGAGTAGTCGTAGGCATTTTGCAGCCACCAGTTTTTCGGTTCAATGGCGATGCGGCCAGATTTTGAAACGAACATTTTGTCGTTTGTACCGCTGCCGTCGTAACCTGTTTTGGAACCTATGACGTCAAATTTAAACTTGCTGGAGTCGCTGTTAATTTCGGTAATTACTGCTTTCCAATCTTCGACGATTAGCGGTTTTTGACTGGATATTTGGAGAATTGCGGGCCAAGCGACGCCCAGACTAGCGCTGGGTCTGGTGATGGTGTAAAGTTCGGGAAATTCTGAGGGTTTTTTGCCGTCGATCGCAATTTTAGCAGAAATCGCGCCGCCGTTGAAGGTTTTATCGGCGATCGCATCTATCCGATTTCCTTCAAACTCTAAAACCAACTTGCCATCTTGCCATTTAACATCAGTACCAACTGTATAGGTTTTGACTAACTCCGGCGGCGTTTGAGGAGAACTTGGGTTATATCGCAGGTGCGGTTTGATCAAAGCAGCTAGCAGAAAATTTCCCCACTCGTTGAGGTGAATGCTGTCGCTCAATAGCTGTTTTGGTTGCAAGCGATTGTCTTGCAAATACCTGCGCCAAGGTTCGCGAATTTCCGCAATTTCGCAGCCGTATTTATCTGCCAATTCTGGCAGCCATTTTGTAGAATGAGTATTGTGCCATTCATATCCTTTGACTTCATCTGGATTATCGCTACTGTTACCTGCGGGCAACCAGTTTATATGGTCTGAATGCAAGAGTATTTCGCTAGCGGTGCGGCTGCGGACATTGGCAATTATCGCTTCGTAATCCTCATCACCTCCGTAGACGTGAAAAATTAGCAAATCTGGATAAAAAGGATACAAATCGTGCTCGCTGGGACGGAGCAAAATCGGCGCGGCAAATCCTCCGATTGCCCGATTTTCAATAATCAAATCAGCGTAGGGAAATCGCTGTTTCAAATCCTTTGCGACATCTTTCCACCAATCTTGCTGAGTGATGGATTGACCGTAAAATAGGATGCGTACTTGGCGGCGTTCTGTGGGAGTGCTGGCAGCAAGTAACCCCATCGTTCTTTGAATTCTGGCCCCAAAATTAGCATTATTTGCAAGGGGAGCGGGCGGCGGAAATGGCGTTTCTGCCGATGTTTTGGGAAGGAGCGGAACTAACAGGAAGCTCAGACACAAACACAGCGGCCATAAGTAGCGATAAATTTTGGATTTTCTACTATTTCCCTGCCGTTTTGCCATTGTTTTATTTTTCCGTTCTCTAAAACTTATTCATAACTACCAACCGTAGCTGTAGGGTACGCTGCGGCGCACCTTCCGAAAGCTGTGCGGCCCATGAAAATGCGTTGTTACAATTAGCTGTACGGTAGATGACAATGCGCGCTTAAGGAGTTGCTTTTTTTCTTCGGTCTGCTATATTAGCAAGTTGAAAGCGACAAAACATGATATAATTCCAGCTAATTAATTGCAGGAGATCGATCGCACATCCAATGGATTACAAAACAGCCCGCAGTTTTCTGATCGACCAAGGAAGCGCCCTCGAAACTAAAAAAAATCCCGATGCCTTCCTGATGCGCCTCAAACAAGGTCAGCCACCGGTACCCGGACAGGTGACATCGATTTTATTAGCTTTAAAAATATTGTTTGAGGGCCTGCAAGAATCTCCCATGCTCGATCGGCAATTAATCTCGGCACTGCATTTACTCTCAGTAGAAAGTTTGCAGCAATTTGAAGCCGGACTCGACAAAGGAGTTTCTTGGCCCCCGCTGCTGAAAGAAGATTTAAGTCGAATTGCGATCGCAGTCAAGAATATTTTTGCCGGAGTGTGGCAATAGTTTAACTCAGTCAACTCCGGATTTTTAACAATCAAAGTTATCAAACTCTACTCGCGCAAGCTTTCCAAGGATGCCAAAAGAGCCGGCAGTCCCGCCAGCGAAGCAGATACCAAAGCCTCATCTTTGTAAACTCGCGATCGCGCATAGCTGATACTTTTACAGCCAGAGGCGACACCGCCTCCCTGTTCCAAATTTTCTGTTTCCAGCCGCCCTAAATTTTTAGTTTTTCGCGTCAGGCCCAACATAGCAGCATCCTCAATTAATCTCTAGATATGCGCCCGTGAGATTTCTCATGGCTTGCTCAATATTTCTATTGTTACTCAGATTCTTAATCGAGATGAAACCGTGAAATAATTATTCACGATAGACAGGGATCGAGTTAAACTGCATAACAACTCTTATTAATTTGTTACAGGCTGACGTTATTTCAGCCGATCGCCCGCAGCGCCACAGCAGGAACCAAAATCGCTGATTTCGCAAAAAAAACTCAGATAAATGATGCTAACTCTCAGTGCAGCCACCGTTATAGCTCAAATCAGGCCCGACATCCAAAATTTGCCCGATGGAGACTATCGCTTCCGAGACTCATTTGCGCTCGATCGACCTTTTCGAGAAATCCAATTTCGCAAACGAGATAAATACATCACCGGTAGCGACTCCGACAAACGCACCGGAAAAAGCTACTGTTTTCGGGGAATCCCGCAGCACAACAGCATTACGAACATCACGGTAGCGATCGATATTTCGCCGAAAACAGCACAGAAAACCGAGTGGAAACTAGCACCGGGAAACCCGATTAATTTCGATCGGCTTTATCCGCTGCAAGCTGGGCCGGGATTAGAGTTATACAAATGTCTGACCGCATTTTTACCGGAGTTAAAAAAACCATGAACCAGTCAATGTAACCTAAGAACCAGCATTGGCCAATTCTTCCCGCAGCATTTTTTTATAAACTTTCGGCAAACTCGAACTCATAGAATTGTTCTCAATTCCATATCCCAAACTCGTCCAAGTTCCCGAAAGCATCCGAAAAACATCAGTTAATCTGTCCTGCCGCAACATCTGTGAAATATCAGCTTTCCAAAACTTGCGATCGCTCAACCAAGCATAAACCACAGCATCCTGATATTCCGGTTCAAAACTGTAATCTTCCCAGAATAAAAAATTAGCGCGACGGGCGTGATAGCGCTTCGCCTTCTCCTTCCAAGTCGTAGTCAAAAATTGATATCTGCCCGCCGCCGTAGTACACTTACCTCGATTCGGGCCGTTAACAATTCTCACGCACCAGTCAGGATGGCGGCTCAAATCCAATACATATTTACCGCCGTAAACAACGTGATAAGGCCGAGAAACATTTGACTCGCTAGCAGAAATAGTACGCATCAAAGCTCGAATGTAAGGATCGCCGGTTTTCATAGCCAGCGGCGGCATTTGTCTCACCTCGCTTGCTGACTGCGAAAACGGCAAATTTCGCGGCAAATTGGCAACCAAAAAAACACTGCCGCCAATCACAGCGCCGATTAAAAGTAGAAATCCCAGGATTTGAATTTCCGATCGCCTCAACAAACCAGTGTGGCGACGGCCCCATTTCTGGGCTTCCAGCAAAGTCATTTCCATGTCCGCAATTTCGGCTAATTTTCTCGCCAGCCGCCTCCGGCGCACCCGAAAATCGTATTGATATAGCGGCGCAGCTAACAGCGTTAAAATCGATAAAACCCCCGCCAATTTGACCAGCCAGAAATCGAATTCACCCGCAATCGCCACATTTGTGAGATTAGAGATTCCTGCGAACAATTTAGCCGGATCGATCGCGCGCGCGGGCCAATAAAAAATCGCCAGTTGCACCAACAGCGCCAGATTAAACGCAAAAAAAAGCACTACAACAGCATTCAAGCCTTCTCGCAAGTGCGATCGCATACCAGTAAGCCCGCGCTTGAACTTGCGCCCTTTCCCCTTGGGGCCAGGTAGCATAATTAGTAACGGATTTAAGATTTTGACGGCGAAAAAGTGAGCGACAAAGAATAAAGGTAACTGAATCAGCCAAGCCGCCAACAACAAAGTCAGAAAGCCAATTTCATCGCTAGCGAAAGGAATGCCCCTGCGAAGGATAAAACTAAAACTCTGGGCGAGAGCAAATGCCCTTAACCACGAAATCGGATAGGGGAACCAAGCTGGCCACTTGAGAGTTTTCATCATGCTGAGAGAGGGAAATTTCAACGGCGGATGGTAAAACTATTAAGATTTTGTCAGATTTGGCGATCGAAAAATTGCTGCAGGGTGCGAAGCCTCAATTTTTGATCGGGGCACTGAAGATTTGAGATTGATATCGTTTCCGGTTGCATCGTCAGGTGATTTAACCGCAGAGAACACAGAGGACACAGAGAGAGAGAATAGAGATATGAATACAGGACGATGCTACCGGATTTGATATGACTCCACAGATGCAGGGTGCGCCAGACCAAATTTTTGACTCAACTCGAATAGTTGTTTTTGCCTGACGCACCGAACCCAAACAAGCTTAATTCAATCAAACCACACCGGCAAACAACTCCTCAAAACTCTTTTGTGGAGCATCCGGCTTCGCGACAATTTCCACAATCTTGTTGCGAGAAGCCGGCTCAAACAGCGCCTCCACGCAGACTTGAGCTACCTTAGTGCGGGGAATGCTGTTCTCAAACAGTGTATCCGCACTCCTCATGACGATCGCATCTGAATTATCCTCATTTTTGAGACCGCCCGGACGGACGATCGTATAAGTCAAGCCACTTTTTTGCAAATACTCCTCAGCCTGTTTTTTCCACACCAGAATCAGCCAAAACAGATTTAGCGGGTGAAAAAACTGAGAAACGCACAGAGAAGTCACCAGCACAAAATGCTCAATTCCCTGAGCCTTAGCGACCTCCACCAAATTTTTAGTACCTTCAAAATCCACCTTGTAAGGCCCTGTCGGGTCAAAACCAGGGGCCGCCCCCGTGGCGCACAGCAACACCGTACTATCGCCGATTGCAGCTCGCAGAGAAGTCGCATTTAATACATCCCCTGTCACTAACTCAGCCTCCGGTGGTAAAATCTGTCTAGCCGTCTCCAAATTTCGGACTAAAGCGCGCACGGGAATGCCTCGCTTGACCAATTCTGTGACAATTCGGCGGCCAGTCTGGCCTGTGGCTCCTGCTACAAATGCTTTCATAAGTCAGGTTATGCTGTTCTTGGGTAAATTTTGTTGCAATCTATTTCCCAATTGTAGGGAGGAAACTTCCTTACCGCATCCCCGACCCGATCGATTGGCGTGTATTACAGGAGAGCATATTATGAAGCAGGATTCCGCTGAATATCAAACTACTGTTGAAGCTTCTGACGAAAATTGCTACCCAGATGCGAGTTTCCGACAGCCCGAAAGTGGAAGTGCGGATGTAGCAGAGGAAGTTGAGCCGATTTGGTTTCACGCCCATTTTGAAGACAGCATGGAGATGTACGCCGATGCTGCTACGGTGGCTGAGCATTTGAACAATCACAAGAGTTGGTTTTGTCAGTGCGCTTGGCCGATGAAAGCTGAGCCGATCGGCGAAAACGGCTACGATCTATTAATCGGGCGTTTTGGGGCTTTCGGCTACCGAGTTGAAGCGAGAATCGGTTTAGAGTTGCTGCCGCCGGACGCTGAAGGCTGCTATTTGATTAAGACAATCCCGGTTCCGAATTATACCGCCCCTGGATATGAGGTGGATTTTCGATCGGCAATGAACCTAGTAGAGATACCGTCTGACGAATTTGCCGCCGATTGGCCCGCGTCGGAACGCGCGAAGCTACCGCCTGCGATTACCAGTGCCGCGTGGAAGCTAGATTTAGCTGTGGGGGTTTGCTTTCCTAAGTTTATTCGATCGATGTCTCAACCATTAATAGAAAAAACCGGCGATGCGCTTTTGGAAAAAATCATCAAACAAGTTAACCGCCGCTTAACCTATAAAACTCAGCTTGTTTTTCACGAAAGTTTGAACATTCCTTTTCCCAAAAATCCTAAAAAACACTAACAAAACTTGCGCCCCAACTCACCTCTTCCCGGTGCCAGGGGCGCATCTTACCCTGAATATTACGAGCTTTCTGGCGGCTTTATCCTGACTAGATATCTTGCACTCAATCGCTTTCAAATTCTTCAATCATCTGCGTTTATCTGTGTTTATCTGCCTGACATCTGCGGTTTCTCAATCCAGCCAACACTTAGGCAAAATATCTAATCTTCTTTTCTCACTACCTTGAGAACGAAAATGTTTAACTCCAGCAAAACTGAGCGTCCACCATACCATATGTGCGTATTGAGCGCAGTCGAACCAAGTCACAGCGAAAACCAGATAAGCAATAGCAACTGCTGCCATCCCACCAATCGAGCATTGGAGCGCTAAAGATAAATAATATCCCCAAAGTGCGATGCCAGCAATCAGTCCCAAAACACCAAGTGAAACCGTTGTATCCAAAATCAAATTGTGAGCTTTATAAGTAGGAATTTCTCTGGTGCTAATTTCACCTTTTATGTTAATATAGTCGTAGGTAAACTCGTTCAAGTTGACAACTATAGGAGTTATTTGAGGATTTCTGATATAGGGATAGGCAATCCCTAATCCGTCAAATCCCCATCCAAATAGCGGGCGCTTTTTGATGCCTCGCGCTGAGAGTTCCCACATCGGGGAACGGCTGGACATGACTTGTTCGATGCTCGGTTTTTGCCAGTTGAGGGGTCGGTTGACGGTCATGATGCCCACAGCGAGGGCTCCTATCAGGGCTATGCCGATGAGAATTTTGTAATAAGGGCGATCGAGCAAATAAGCACTGGCAACAATCAAAGCTACAATTGCACTGCGGGTAGAAGTTAGCAGCAGTGCCGGAACAGTTAAAATCAAAGTAATTGCAGTTAATTTAGTAGTCGTAAATCTCCAAAACCAACCGACAATCGCAGTAATCGCCGTCAGCACTAAAACTATGGATGCGTGTCCGCGATGGGAGTACAATCCTATAGGTTGCTGTTCTTGAAAAATGCTGCTGGCTAGAACATCTTCTCTGATTAGTCTGCCCATTGTAGCGGTGTAGTCAATCCGCCAGTCAATAATTTGAGGAAAGATACTCAGAGAAAGGATGATGCCACCAATTAGCAATCCTTGGAATTGGGAATTGATCAGTTGCGGGCGTGCGATTAGAAGCAAACTGTTGCTGAGAGTGAAGGCGGCGATTAACAGCCAGTAAAGCCAACCGTCTCCCATTTGGTCTTGACCGAAAAAAGATGTTAAAGGAAAGGGACTGTGCAGGGTAGAGATGGCTCCTATTGAGAGAAATATCGTCCAAAGTATGAAGCTATTTTTCCAGTTTTGGGGAATCGCGATGGATTTTTTTTGCGATAATAAAAGGCCGATGTTGAGGGAAATTATTAGCCAAACAATCAATACTTTGGGCGATGTCCAGATGAGGCCGCGGGTAGTTCCCCAGGGGTTGATGAGGATGATGCTGAGGGCATACAGGATGGTGTAAAGGGTTTTCATTACTCTTTGTTTTTCCTGTTTTTGAGCTTGAGAAGTAGACCTAATCCACCGAGTGCCAAGAGAGTACCTAAGCCGCTGGTGGGTTCGGGAACGGCTTCGGCGGGGAGGGCGTCGTCGTCAGGGTTTTTAGAAGCTAGGGAGTTGCTATCCTTTGATGCTAGTCCTGGGTCTTCCAGTAAGTCGCCGCTGATGCCTGCTAAATCAAGTTCATTTTCGTTACTGTCAGTTGATGATAATTCTGGGTCTTCCAGTAAGTCGCCACTGATGCTGGCTAAATCAATTTGGTTTTCGTTACTGTCGGTTGATAATGATTCTGAATCAAGAAGTAGATTGCTGCTAATGTCAGTTAAATCTACCTTCTTTTCGCTGCTAGGAGTTGATGATAGTTCAGAATTTTCTAGCAGTTCGCCACTAACACTAGCTACGTTTACATCTTTAGAGTTGCTAGAAGTTGAGGATAGTTCAGGACTTACAAGTAACTCGTGACTGACGCTTGCTATGTCCACGTAATCAGTGGCATAGTTATTGTTACCTTTGCTAGCATTTTTTAAAAGTGGCGTCTGGGGTAAGGTAAGGGCATTAGCGCTTCTGAGAGAAGAAGCGGGAACCGCCCGAATCGGACGACCGCCACCCCTGGGACTCGGTGCTGGACGCGGACTCGGTGCTGGACGCGGACTCGGTGCTGGACGCGGACTCGGTGCTGGACGCGGACTCGGCGCTGGACGCGGACTCGGCGCTGGACGCGGACTCGGTGCTGGACGCGGACTGGGGCTGGGGGCTGGGCGAGGACTTGGGGTAGGAGATCGTCTTGGAGTCGGGCGCGGACTTGGGGTAGGGGATGGTCTTGGGGTAGGGCGCGGAGAGGGTGTAACAGACACGCATCCGCCACCACCGCTAGCACCGGAATAAGGTTTAGGGCTAGGATTTGGGGTAAATGTGCTTGTCCAACCCATGAAATACCATTGTAAATTTTGACAAATCCAACAGTTTTATTGTTGATTATTTTAGGCCCTATAAACTTAGCTAAGTAAAGTTCAAAATTCCAATCATTGTTATAAAAGTAACTTGGTTTTGGGTTTTGTATAGAATTGTAAGGTACGTCGAACGCAGAAAACAAAAGCTCTCCTGTTTGAGCGTTGGTTTTTCCAGATGATCCTCCACCGGGATAGAAAGGGTTGAGAGGATTGGGAGTATCAATTAAATCAAAATAAGTTTTTGTCTGACCATAAACCGTTATAGGCTGACCGCCCGTATTAACAGTTGCTCTTTGAATCCAAAAAGTATTATTATCAATGTTTGGATTTGGTTCATCCTGACGGCTACGCTCGTAATCTACGGAGAAAGAAGCTCCTACTCCACCTTTATTGCCACCCGGTATAGGAAATGTCACTCCTGGATACTTACCAGCTAAATCACCTCCACAAGGAGTCAGAGGTTGACAGGGATAGTAACTTGTAACATTAAAATTCCCGTTTAAATTTGCACCTTTTTTGAATTGCCAGTTAGCTCCATAGCTTTGTCCTAGTATATTCAAAAAATCCCTGCTTCCACCCCGTTCTATTTCTTTTATATTTTTCGTTTTTACAGTAACAATGCCAGTAAGATCGCTATCGGGAATACCTGGGGGGGTGACAACCCGCCTGAAACCCATAGTTACTAAGGATTGAGCCAACTTGTGCTAAAAAAAGATAGGCAGCAGAATTGTTACACGCTTGCCTATCAAAAAAAAAAATGATACCAACATTCTACCTCATTCATTTAAAAAAACAACTAAGTTCAGCTCAATTTAAACTGATTGGAATCTTGCTACCCTTGATACAATCAGAAAAACAAGTGAGATTAGAACGGCTCTCGCGGGTATTTCCCTATCCAATTACAACAGAAAGTCGGCGTAAAAAACTACAAAGGTTTCTCGATTTGCCTCACTTAACTATCTCACTAATTTGGTTCCCATTAATTACTTATTGGTTGATTACTTATTGCCGTGTTGGTCAAACTTTATCAATTGCAATCGACCGCAGTCAATGGGGGCGCATTAATCTATTTATGGTGACGCTGATCTGGGAGCGAAGAGCAATTCCATTATACTGGTCACTGTTGCCCAATTTGGGAAACAGTAACTTTGAGTCACAAACAACCAATTTACAGCAAGTTTTACCATTATTTTCCGAATATAAAGTCATTGTTTTAGGAGACCGTGAATTTTGTTCTGTCGACTTGGCAAACTGGCTGAGGGAAAAGGGTGTATCTTTTTGTTTAAGACTGAAAAAGAATCATTGTATCGAAACGGAACATTTAGTTTGGCAACGGCTAGATCAATTAGGAATAATACCAGGAACCTCTTTATATTTTCAAGGTAAAAGAGTGAGGAAAACTCGACCTGCGACCGGATTTGATCTTGCTTGTAAGTGGAAAAGGAACTACGGGGGATGGAAGGTTGATGAAGCGTGGTTTATACTCACAGATTTAGGATCATTGCCGGCAGCTATCGATGCTTACAAGCAACGGATGGGCATTGAAGAAATGTTTCGAGATTGTAAAACGGGAGGCTACGATCTTGAAGGAACTAGCTTACAAGGAGACCGACTTATTAAGATGATTTTGCTCATGACGCTCGCCTACAGTTCGGGAATATTTCAAGGCAATGAAATGAGGAAAAAGCAGGTGCAAAAATATGTATCTCGCCGCAAAGAACCTAAAAAAAGATATCGAAGACGGAGTACATTTGGTGTTGGTTTAGATGGAGAAAAGTGGGTGAATTATCTCGAACAATATTCTGACGAGGTAGAACAGTTAATGAAGTTAACTCCTTCTAAACGCCGCTTTTACCAACAAGGTATGCGGGCTGCAACCCTTATACAGTCTATCTCGTAGACCTCTTTGTCACCCCCCCAGCGGGAATACTTACCTGTATAGAATCAGAAGAACTATTTATTTGACCTTTGATGTTAAACGCAAGGCTATGCTGACACATCGGCTCTGTCAGTACCGCTGTTGCTAAAATAATCACGGACAATTTTTGCGATCGCATTGTGGTATTTCCTTATTTTCAAAAAAGATTAGGCTTGGTTCAAATATGATGCCAAAGGCAATTGGGAAACAAATCTTGCTTAGGAAGAGACTAATTTAATTTCTACCCACGGAGTAGAAAATAGACCTTTCACAATTCCTCTTAACTTTCTAAGTTGTCGATTTTGTTGATCGAAGTAAGAACTCTCTGTATTAGCATTTTCGTAGGTAAATCGAACATGATAAGTACCGGGGCTGAAAGTTCCGAATGACAATGAACGATTTTTCCACCGATTATAGTAGGCTACAAATAGAAGGCTATTCTCATTCCAGTAGAATTCTCCTTCCCAAAATACTGTGAAGCTTTTTCCAGGTGGAACCAATGGAAAATCACGCTCAGTCAGAGGTATAAGACTCAATGCAAAGTCATCCATAAAAAGGGCTTTATCATTGAATCCTATGAATTCTGGGGTAAGGTGGTACTTATTGAAACGGATGGGTAGTGAGGTTTTGTTGGTAATGCGAATACCAAATTGCCAAGGGGTCTTTATATCTGGCATATTTTCTGGAATAGTCACTACCTGATTCGGCACAACAGTTTCAAAGATGACTCCATCTACTTCAACTGAATTGTTGGTATCAGTTAACTGAACAGATGTTAATTCAGTAGTTTTGACTGCTCTCATATTTATTGAAGCAAATACTTCGCTAGAAGCATGAGTTACTGCTAGTCCTCCAGACAGAAATAAAGCCACCAGAAATATAAAAAAATACTTCATATCTCGCCCTCTCAATTACCGGACAATCAGCGAACAAACCAGAACCACACCGCCGCACCAATTACCGTCAACCAAGATAATTTACCGCCACCGCTAGAATGTCGGGGCTGCTTCACTAAAGTGTATCGATAATATCCTAAAACAGGCTGACAATCATTTCGAGCCGACGCAGAACTAGGCCAATTTAGACTCAGATGTGAGTAGTCCTACATTCTGTGTGAGAGTAAACGCACTACTAGATGGGCCGGAAAGCACGATTATCGAGCTAGTTGATAATACGAAGAAAAATTTTCTGAATTGCATTGTTTTTACGTATGGGGGAAATTACACAAAAAGAAATAGTGATTCGCCATTCAAAGCTCGATTAAGCGGAATTCAACAAAGGGAGTATCCACCCACCCAGTCCAAACTTTTTCTATTGGCAGACTTTCAATCGACTCCCCAGCAAGATTTTTCTTCGGTATGGTATCACTCGTATTGTAATACTGGAAGCGGAAGTGATATATACCTGGCTTGAGTTGGTCAAAAGAGCATGAGCCACCATATCCGCTAGAGACACCAAGCGAAAATTGGCTATGGTTAGTCCAGAAGAGGCTGATATCTGGAAAAAATGTCACACTCTTTCCAGGTGTGACTAACAGAAAGTCAGATTCTTCAGGCCCTCTCATCCAGTCGGTAGCATAGCCTCTTCGCTGTACCTGACCATCTGGCATTATAAGTTCTGGGTAAAAACTGCCATAAAAGCTGAAGTAAAATGGGGTTGGTGTGTTGTTGGTAATCCGCATACCAATCTGTACAGATTGGTATGAATTGTCACTCTTATTTGGCAGGGTTAACAATGGCTCAGGTATGAAAGTTTCAAAACGAATACCATCTACTTCCACGGCGCTGTTATGCAACCCAACAGGTTGAAGTAGGCGAAAATTAGCTAAGGGAGTTACCAACTGACCTGTCCCAGCTACTTCTATTCTCTCTAGCGGCATTTCTTTTTTTTCTAGTATTTCTTTAATGTTAAAAAGAGTGAATGGATTTGTGTATACTATTATCCCCGTCGGAGTTTCATAAGTGAATCGAACCTGATATTCCCCAGACCCAAGAATATCAAAAGACCAAGATTTATCGATATCAATAGGGCTTTCATCGTAGGTGGGGCGATGTAATATCAGTTGAAGTAAATTATTTTGCCAAGACAGTCTTCCCTCCATAGAGGTGGATATCTGCTGTCTGACCCCAACTAACGAGCCATGATATTCTCCGTTCCCAATTTGCCTATTTATCGGTTCTCTTCGGTGCAGTGCTTGACCATCTGGTCCGAATATTTCTGGAATTAAAGCATCATAATCTATAGCCAAGGGAACAGGGGCTGGTGTATTATTAGTAAGGCTGACAGTAAAGCTGAATTCAGCAGTGACACCGGGCTTGTTTTCGGGGATGGATATTGCCACAATTTTTGGCCATTCCATTTTCAGTTGAAGGCTATTTTCTTTCAGTTGAAGGTCATTTTGTTTAACTTGATTGCTGCGCTTAGATTTTCTAGATGCCATGTTTGTTACCTTTTCAACTTTTGAATTTTCATTGCCAACAGCTTGTATACTTCCATAGGTTACTACCAAAAGCGCGGCCATTAGTAAAGCTAATAAAAACCGGAAAAAATACCTCATTGCTCGCCCTCTCAATTACCGGACAATCAGCGAACAAACCAGAACCACACCGCCGCACCAATTACCGTCAACTAAAATAATTTACCGCCACCGCTAGAAGGTCGGGGCTGCTTCACTAAAGTGTATCGATAATATCCTAAAACAGGCTGACAATCATTTCGAGCCGACGCAGAACTAGGCCAATGTGACGAAGAAGAATTTGACCAATAATTGGACGGCATATTCTGCATTCTACCGGGGGGAAACCATAGGATAATTGCAGTTTTAAACGCTCTGGCAAGTGCTGTTGAGAGGCAATTTCCTTTTTAGTCGCTGCCACAAACTCATACTTCAGATCGATGGTGGGAGTTTGGCCAATTGTGTGATGGCAACTGCTACAAAACTGATTGCTAGCTAGCAAAAGATGGTTGTCTGCAATCACGTCTGTCGCAGTAATGTTTTTACCGTAAGCTTGTCCCCAGTAGTTCATAAGTCCTCCTGATGCCCCTGATTATAAAAGAAAAGATTGATAACGATGCCACAAATGTATCTAGTTAAAAGCTCAATCAAAAATAGACAACATCATTAAGCTTTGTAACTGTTCTATTTACAGGACTTAACGGCTGGACTGAATTTCGATTACAAACACGCTATCAACATTATTAGAGTACATAATGAGTATTTTTACTGAACTTTTTGATGTTCATATTAAATCCCAATTTTATGCTCAACCGGGTATTTATATGTAGGTACAGTGAAGTTAAATTTACAGAATATTTACAATATACTCCGTTGACTTCACGCAATCTTCAAGAGTAATTGTTGCCTAGGATTATAAATTATATCCGGTAGACTAGAAAATTGGTGATTTTACAGCGGCACAAAATACAACTTTGTCTCTAACCTTGCTCAAGTGAGTCTAAGTGTTTTATGTAAGTAGTTTTATTTAAATGTGTGATGCAAGCCGAAACGTCGATTCCCTACGGGATAGCTGCGCTTCACGCACTTGTTGTACAATGGAACTCAAAAAGTCGATCGCACGTTTGGACAATTTACTCAAAAGGTCGATCGCACGTTTGGACAATTTACTCAAAAGGTCGATCGCACTTGTTGTACTATGGAACTCAAGAGGTCGATCGACAACAAACAGACAACAGCCTTCTTAATAAATACCTTTAAATTTAATTTTTGGGGCAGACTCTCCAGCCCACCCCACTCATGGTTTCAAGAAACAGGATGGGGAAAATTAGAGCCGCGCCAGCTTATCTTAATATCTGACGCTTAAATTTATTTCCGCACCATCACGGACTTAATCGCAGCATTCGGCTGATACTTGTTAGTCTGATAAAATCCATTTTTGCCAGCACCGTAAACTCCAGCAAATTGCTTTCCATCTGCTTTGGGAACAAACATAATTTTTCGAGTCGGTTGTTTGGCAAAAACCACTCCTTCTCTCATTTCATTGTCCACGTTATAAGATAAAGTAGCTTTGCCGTAAATTGCTTCTGCTTGTTTCAATTTCATTCCCGGCCCGACGCCCTGAACTGTTTTATAGTTAGGATTCTCAGTCATCAGAAGGTCAATAACATCGGTATCTTTCAGCTTTGTACCAGCAGCGTAGATAATCCGATACTGCACTTTGCCCGATCGACTAATCGCCACTGCATCAAAGTCTACCATAAAAGGAGACTCTACCTTAAACTGTGCGGTGGAACCGAGAGCTTGTTTCAGTTGTCGGAAAGTCATTCCCACTTTTGCTTCGCCAATTGCCCGATCGCTAATTGCTACACTTGTAGAGGAAGGTTTTGTCGCAGCATTGGCCGTTTCCCCCAGCTTATGTGCGCCCCCACGCGCCACAGCAGCGCCGGGAATCGAGATCAAGGTGAGGTAACTGCCGATCGCCAGCAAAACAGCTATCATCGATCCAGATAAAATTTTTAGATTCAACATGAGTAATTCCTCAAGATTTCAACTTCGATTATCAACCCGCATCTTCTTAACAGTTTTCGGGATAACTTTGTTAGTTTGGATTCTCCGAGGTGTTGGCCTCTTGACATTCCTTCCCGGCGGTGTTATTTGGGTACTGATTTTTTTGTCTTTTGTTACGGGTATCCTCAGCACTTTACTGCGCCGATAACCAAACATCCGGTATTTATTGCCTTTCTCAAAAAGGTGAAAATTCAGTCGATTTTAGATTTTAGATTACTGTTGACTGTTAACTGTTGACTGTTAACTGTTGACTGCTGTTATTTGTTATTTGTTATTTGTTATTTGTTGGTTGCAATGCCCAATCCCTCCGCAACGCTAGAGCCCAATCCCTCCGCAACGCTAGAGCCCTTCGGCCCTGCGCGGGCCTTCTTCCCAATCCCTCCGCAACGCTAGAGCCCTTCGGCCCTATACCCTATACCCAATGCCCTTCGGCCCTATACCCTTCGGCCCTATACCCTATACCCAATGCCCTTCGGCCCTATACCCTATACCCTATCAATTGTTTCATAGCTTTTCCTACTGTCACGTTTAACTGAGCTCCGAGCAACATCGCCAAAGAAGAAAGATCGAGCCACAACAGCAACATAATAAAAGTTCCGATCGTCCCGTAAGCCCAAGTGAAATTGCTCAAATGCACAACATAAAACCGAAACAAAGCCGAAAACAGCGCCCACAAAATAGCAGCAAAAACTGCTCCCGAAAAAATCGGAATATTGGCTTGGTGGCGGCTGGGCCCGTAGCGATAAACAAAGGCAAAGGCAACTGATACAATCCCTAAAGCAATCGGCCACCGCCACAGCCCCCAAACAGCTAATAGTTGCGACTCTAAAGGGCAGTTTTTGGCTAGCAGCAAGCAATTTTGGACATCTTTTAAATCGCAATTGGCGACGGACTCCAGCAGGCAACTCTGGCGGGCAATAGCTTGTACAATTAAGTCGCTGACAAATACGGCGGCCGATGCTATAATTAACAGCACAATTGTACCGATACTCAGACCTATAGAAATGAGTTTCGCTTTCACAAAAGATCTAGTTCGATCGCTAGGGATTTTATGGATGCGATCGAGAGCAGCCATCGCCGCGCTCATGACTCCAGAAAATGCCCACAGCGACACTACAAAACTCACGGAAAACAGCCCTTTATTGCGAGTTAACAGAATTTCTTTGATGACGCCGCGAATCAAATTGCGAATGTCATCGGGTATGACTTCCCCCAAAAGACCGGCGATTTGATACAGTGTTGACTGCAAAGGTTCAAAAAGGGCGATCGCCGACAACACCGCCAACAGCCCCGGAAATAGCGCCAGTATAGAATTGTAGGCCATTTCTGCTGACAGCCCAGGCAAGCGCTGCTCTCCCGCTTGCGCGCCGACTTCCCTGAGCGTGCCCCAAGTCAAACACCGACAAAACACTAAAAAATCACTAAACTTTTTTGTGATGGCTCGAAGCTTCTTTAAAAGCGCCTTAAACAAAGCTAAACTCAGGTAGCGCAACCAGTAATAAATGTTCATAGGCACAGGAAAGGGGAAAGGTGAAAATGCAAAATGGATGTACGGGCGATCTTCTTCGAGGGCTCCGCTAACGACAATTGGAAATCAAGAGCGTTAATTAATTAAGCTATTACCCATTCTTCAATCTAAAATCTAAAATTAACAATATGGCTCAGGATGTCAGACAGTGGTTAGATGAAATTAAGCGGCTGCAACAGCAGTTAACAGAGGTTTCGCGCGATCGCGATGATGCGGGTGAAAGTGCGGCTCAGTGGCGACAGCTTTACAATACAGAAGCCGAACAGCGCCGGAATGATGCTAAATTAACTCAGCAAAGCATCGCTGCTTTGGAAGCACAAATAGAAGAGTTACAAAGTTTTTCGCCGATTGCGCCCGAAGGCGAAGATGCTGGAATTGCTCGCCAGCAGGAAGTCGCACAACTGCAAACAGTGGGCGAACTTAAAGCTAAGTTAGCAGAAGTTCTCGAAGAGCGCGATCGGGCGATCGAACAAATTAAACAATTGAGTCAAGCCCTCAAACAAGAAGAAGCCCGTCACGCCGATACTAGCAGGAATTTAACCACCGCCCTCGGAGACGCAGTTGACTTGCTGGCGAAAGCACAAACTGTTCCTACTACCAAAATGGAAACACCAGCATATTCTCTTGAAATAGTACCTACTCGCACTGCAAATCCCGGCGAAACTGCGATCGAAATTCGTCAAAATCCCGCTCCAAATGGTCGAAATTCCGCTCAGCTTCCACCTTCTAAAAACCAGTTAATAGATTTACCGCCCTTCGGGAATTAGGAATGAGCCAAGCGACTTGTGGCGAACATTTGTGGGACGGTTAGATTTTGTGCGATCGACTAATATAACAAAAACGGTTCGTAGTACGGACTTTATTCCGCAAAACAAGAACTACTAATATAACAAAAACGGTTCGTAGTACGGACTTTATTCCGCACTACGAACCGACTGAAGTCCGCACTACAAACCTGTAGTGTTGACTTTAACTGGTTCCCAGGCTCCAGCGAAAGGAACCCATATCACTCTTGCTCTGCCTCGCTTTATGTAACTGTTTCCCAGATGGAGGTAGAGCCTCGCCTATCTGCGTTACCAGGCAGAGTCTGGTAACAAGTAGCAAGTAGTTTCTTCCTTCTTCCTTCTTCCTTCTTCCGACGGACATCGGACTTACATCCGTTACATCCCGTACATTGCTCGTTGCCGAACTTCCTTCTTCCGACGGACATCGGACTGATGACGTTGGACGGAAAGCTCGGGGGGACAGCACTAATAACCAATCACTAATGACTAATCACCAATCACCAATCACTAATAACTAATAACTAATAACTAATGACTAATGACTAATGACTAATGACTTCTTAAAATCCCATCGCCCCAGCTACAGCATCCAAACTAGGAGCAATTCCCTGTTTGAATTTGTTATTGCTGTGATTGATTGCTGTATCCGGGTCTTTTAAGCCGTTACCGGTGAGCACGCAAACCACTGTCGCTCCTGTCGGAACTTGGTCTTTTACCTTCAGCAAACCGGCTACAGAAGCGGCGCTTGCGGGTTCGCAGAAAATCCCTTCTTGGGATGCTAGCAGGCGGTAAGCGTCGAGAATTTCCTCATCCGTAACAGCACTAAAACTGCCGCGGCTGGCTTCCGAAGCGGCGATCGCCTGTTTCCAGCTAGCAGGGTTGCCGATCCGAATTGCTGTCGCCAAGGTTTCCGGGTTCGCCACCGCTTTGCCGGTGACTAACGGCGCTGCTCCGGCTGCTTGAAATCCCATCATCTGCGGCAGGCGCGAACATTTTTTTGCTTGGTGGTATTGACAAAAACCCATCCAGTATGCTGTGATGTTTCCCGCATTTCCCACGGGAATGCACAGCCAGTCGGGCGCGTCGCCCAAGGCGTCCACTACTTCAAAGGCGCCGGTTTTCTGCCCTTCTAAGCGGTAAGGATTGACGGAGTTGACTAAAGTCACGGGATAGCTGACGGCCATTTCGCGGACGATTTCTAAGGCTCGATCGAAGTTTCCCCCAATCGCAATTACTTCGGCACCGTAAAGCAAGGCTTGTGCCAACTTGCCCAAAGCGACGTATCCTTCGGGAATCAGCACGAAAGCCCGCATTCCGCCGCGTCTGGCGTAGGCTGCCGCGGCGGCGGAAGTATTGCCGGTGCTGGCGCAAATTACTGCCTCTGCGCCGGCTTCCTTGGCTTTGGAAATTGCCATTGTCATCCCCCTGTCTTTGAAACTACCAGTGGGGTTGAGGCCGTCGTATTTGACCAGGACGCGCACGTCTCTACCGATGAGAGAGGCGATCGCCGGTGCTGGAATCAGGGGAGTGTTGCCTTCTTGGAGCGTCACTACGGGCGTGGTTTCCGTCACCGGCAGGTAGGGGCGATAAGCTTCGATCAAGCCAGGCCAACCGTAGCGTTTCGGCGAGGCTGCAGGGGCAGCGGAGTTAGCCGCGGAGTGAGTAGCAGAGTCAGTAGCAGGTAGGATCGGGGTCACGATGTCAATGGTTTTAGGCAATGGCCAAAGAATTTACACTAATTTTAGCTCGATCGGTTAATTTGATGTTTAATACGATCGGTTCAGGTTAAAGTAACTTAATGGTGTGAATGCGTAGATATGTCTACTCAATTACTAATGTCAAATAATTCATCCACTCTTTCCCGGCCTCAAATCACCGCGAGCCATCCCGAAACGGCTAGTCCTTCTGCCCGATCGACCTGCTTGACTCGCAAATTAGATTTGGTTAAGTGCCCCTACCAAGCCGATCAGCAAGTTAAGTTCCTGCACTTACAAGCGGAAATTGACTCCTTGCTGTTGCAGGTACAAACTCTCAAACAGCAGCGCTCTGTTGCTTGCTCTCAATTGGCGATCGAACACAATTCTGTTGTCAGCAACGGCAATTAGTAGTGACAACTCGTGCTAATTGTGCCGCCCCTGTGGTATAAAAAGTAAAGTTTTGTTAACCCCAGTTAACCTGAGTGTTTTTTAAACCAAAAGCGCTAGCCATTATCAACGGCGGCTAGCGATAGCTAGCATTTGCTAAAACGCCCCTGCCTGTTGTTCAACTCGTCTGTCCCTAGCTGACAGCGAGCTGATATTTTACTGTGCTTTTGTACTGCGTTAATTTTGTTAAGCCATCCACATGGCATACGGAGAATCGAAATCAATTTATGACAGCATCGATCGAAAAACCACTAAAATTGACATCCGCAAGTGACACTTCCAACCTGCGCCTCAAAGATATTCTCAAAACCCTGCCGCGCGAAGTTTTTGTCAAAAACCCCCGCAAAGCTTGGACAAAAGTCATCGTCAACGTTTTATTAGTAGCTGTCGGTTATGTTGGCATAGCAGTATCACCTTGGTATTTACTGCCCCTGATGTGGATTTTCACCGGTACCGGATTAACGGGTTTTTTTGTCATCGGCCACGACTGCGGCCACCGGTCATTTGCTAACCGCCGCTGGGTAAACGATTTAGTCGGACATCTCGCATTTTTGCCCTTAATTTTCCCGTTCCACGCATGGCGGCACGGACACAATTATCACCACAAGCATACCAACAAAATTGGCGAAGATAATGCTTGGCAGCCGATGACAGCAGCCGACTATGCTGCTGCACCCAAAGCTTTACAAATAGCTTATAGTTTAATCTTCGGCCCGATGTGGTGGGTTGGCTCGATCGCCCACTGGGCAAAAGTACACTTCATGTGGTGGCGCTTCAAAGGCCAACAGCGCGAACAAGTGCGGTTTTCAGTTTTGGTAGTTTTAATCGGTGCTGCGATCGGATTTCCGCTATTAATTGCCACCACAGGCATTTGGGGATTTGTCAAATTTTGGTTGCTGCCCTGGATGGTTTACCATTTCTGGATGAGCACTTTCACCATTGTTCACCACACAGCACCAGACATTTCCTTTAAACCAGCAGCAGAATGGAACGAAGCCCAAGCGCAACTATCGGGAACAGTCCACTGCGACTATCCCCGCTGGGTAGAGTTTTTGTGTCACGACATTAACGTCCACGTTCCGCACCACCTTTCAACAGCGATACCCTGGTACAACTTGCGCCTCGCCCACAGCAGCCTCAAGGAAAACTGGCAACCTCATCTCTACGAAACCAAGTTTTCTTGGTCTTTAATGAAGCGAATTGCCGACAACTGTCACCTGTACAATCCCGCAGGCGGCTATCTGACATTAGAGGAAGTTAACGCTCAAACCAAGTAGTCAGCAGTCATTAGTTGTTGGGAATTGGTTAGTTGTTATTGGTTAGTTGTTATTGGTTATTGGTTATTGGTTATTGGTTATTGGTTACTTGCTACGAATTCCCAATTCCCAATGACAACTAACAACTAACAACTAACAATTAACAATTAACAACTAACAACTAACAACTAACAATTAACAACTAACACTTAACACCTAACAACTAACAACTAACACCTAACAACTAACAATTAACAACTAACAACTAACAACTAACAACTAACAACTAACAACTAACAACTAACAACTAACAACTAACAACTAACAACTAACAAATTATAAAATCCCTTGAGTTTTAATCCTAATAACTGTCGCAACGAAAGCGAAGTAGAAAGCAAACTCATTGTCACTTATCTGTTGCCAAAACTGGGCTATACCCCCGACAGTTGGCATCAAGAAATCGCCTTTGGGAATATTCGCCTAGACTTCCTCTCATTTCGCATCCAATACATCCCCTTAATGCTCGATGCAGACTCGCAGATGAGTATAGTCATCGAAGCCAAACATCCCAAGGAAAAATTAGACCGTCACGTCAGGAGACTGAAGCGTTACTTAACAAGTTTAAGCATTCGCTACGGAGTCATAACTAACGCTAAAGAAATTAGAATTTACGAAAAAGTCAACGATGATATTCAGTTAGTTTTTCAGTGTGCCGGAGAAGAGTTAGAAACTAGACTTGATGAAATTATCGCTTTAATTGGCAGAGATAGTTTAAAATCTCTAAAAGATCCAGAAAATCTCGAACAGGAAGATAGTAATATTGATTTATTAATTCCTGATTTAATTAACGAAGTATCAATACAACCGGACAATCTCGCCACCTCAGAACCACAGTCAAGTGACATCTCAGAACCCCAAAAAATACCGGAAAATAATGCAGTTAATCTGCAAGTTCAATCAGATGTAACTGTTTCATCTAACAAGCCAAATACTATGAAAATAATTGCAGTCTACCACAACAAAGGCGGCGTTGGCAAAACTACAACAGTAGTCAATTTAGCGGCAGCGCTGAGCAAGGAAGGTAAAAAAGTTTTAGTCATCGACTTAGACAGTCAAGCAAATACAACGTTTGCAACTGGTTTGGTAAAATTTGATGATGAAGAACAAGACGATTTGAAAGATAGCAATATTCTTCACATTTTACAATCAGAAGATTTTTATTCAATAGCCGAAGTAGCACGCAAGTCTAATTTTTGCAATCCCGCCATTGATGTGGTTCCTTCCCACATCGATTTAATGTACTACGAAACGGAACTAAATCAACTAGATTACAGCCGCATGATTTTAATTCAAAAACTAGCGGAAGTTCAAGATAAGTACGATATTGTACTGATTGATACGCCGCCGTCTTTGAATTTTTATGCGAGAGTGGCGCTGATTGCTGCGGATTATTTGATTATTCCTTCTGACTTAAAACCCTTTGCCAATCAAGGACTGATTAATGTCAAGGATTTTATTAAAAAAGTTAATGGATTCAAGAAACAAATTGGCAAGAAACCTCTAGCAATTTTAGGAGTTCTGCCTTGCAAAATCTCGACAAATGCTAAATTTGTACAGTACAGTTTGCCGAAGCGGCGGGAAACAATTCCCCAACGTTACGGTATTGAAATTATGGACAGCGTGATTTACGAGAGAGATGATTTGGCTAAGTGTGCAGAACAAATTCAAATCGTGGGAGATATGGAAATTTCCGATCCGATTTCGGTACTGGACTTTAAGCCAGATTCCATCGCTGCTCAAGAATTTGAAATGCTAGCAGTAGAAGTTTTGGAAAAAACAGGTAAAAATTAATGAAAAAATTATTTCCGTCGCTGGTTGCGGTGAAAAAGATTGTATCTGCTGTGCCTTCTTCCAATTTTGCTGAGCCGGATTTGGAGAAATTAGCGAGACTGATTTTAGATTTGGGAGGATTGATTAATCCGATAATTGTTCGCCGCACGGGTATGGATTCCTACGAAATAGTAGATGGAAATTTTGAGTATTACGCGGCGGCGAGAGCAAAGGAAATTGAACCTTTGAAGGGCGAGACAATCGGTGCATTCATTCTGGAACCAGAAAATGAAGAACTTCTCCTCGCACAACTGGAAATTCTCAGAAGCGGCGCTGTCAGTGAGAGTAGGGGTGAAAGTGCAACTCCCGAAGAGTTATCGATAACTGAAAGTGTGGGTGAAAATCCGGTTTCGGAACCGCCATCGAGTTTTGAGCAGCGGTTGATTAATATTGAAGCTAGGTTAGAAAATGAAATCAATGAATTGAAGGCGGAACACGCCCGCGAAAAACAGGTGTTGGCTGAGAGAATACAAGAAGTTGAGAATCTATTTTCCCAACAATTACCTGTGTTAATTGAGGCTGGGCTGGATCGCAGAATTGAGCGGTTGAAATTAGAGAGTGAAGTTGCAAAACCTCCGGCGGTAGAGCCGGAATCTGTTACACCGAGCTTGTCAGGTGCGATGCCGCTTTTGGAGGCATTGAATAATCAAGATAAAGCTCAACTGAAAGCGAGTTTAGAAGCCACTACGTTTTTGAAGGCTCCGGTGATACAATTAATACTTAAAGAGCGAGATGTGCGGCCGTTTTTGTCCTTTGCTAATGTGGTGGAACGCATTAAGGGGTTAACGGACAAAACAATGATTAAAATTATTGATTGCTGGCCCAAATAGCGATGGGCTGGGATGTTGTGCGCGATCGATCGCGCACTAGGAACCGAACTAATGCGCGATCGCACTTGAACAGGTTAGCCCACACTGCGTTAGCTTCGCCTAGAGATGAAAACCGCATCCTACTAGGGGCGATCGGCCAAGCAAGCCGCTAGGTGGCGCAAAAAGAGTAAAGATGAGTGAAGCAATGTATAATTGGTGTGCCACAGGCAGTTAAACTCATTACAGTCGATTTTTTGTAGGAATTGCAGTAAGTTTTGCCTCCCATGCCATCAAATCCATCAAACAGAGTTTTGTAACCGATCGCCTTTCATAGGTATTCTTGTTCAGTCGATCGGAATTACAGCAAAACATGGCCATCAGCAAGACTGGATAAGCCGCGAGTAAAAACCAACCTGCTGCTCAACTGATTTGCTTTGTAGCGTTTTCCAGCCAAATGACTAATACCAAAGCGACTAGCATCGCGATCGCGGGTTTATGTAACAGCGTAGGATCAGTAATCAGCATATCCGATTAACCGAACTATCTCAAATAAAGTTAACGGCCGCGACTACTTGATGGTTTTTTCTGTATCACAAGAATTATTTGCATGATTTGGCAACTTTAACTCTTCTTGCATTGGCATAAAAGAGTATTTACTAGAACTAATTCGCTGTGAACTATAAATGCCGGCATGACCAGAAAAAACATAGCTCATCACACAGGATATCGCAATAAATACCCCCGATTCGAGACCAAAAAGTTCAATTCCCATTAAAGTTGAGGCGATCGGTGTATTCGCCGCACCGCCAAAGACAGCAACAAATCCCATTCCTGCCAATAAAGGTGCTGGTAATGCCAAAATTAATGACAAAGCATTGCCTAATGTTGCACCAATAAAAAATAGAGGAGTCACTTCCCCTCCTTTAAAACCTGCCCCTAAAGTTAATGCAGTTAACACTATTTTTGCTGCAAAATCCCAAGGCGGTAACTGAGTGTTAAACGCATCGACAATGGTAGGAATACCCAAACCGATATATTTAGTCGATCCAATCGCCCACACACTCAGTGCGACAATCGCACCACCGATCGCAGTACGAAAAGGAGGATAGGATATTTTTGATTTAAAAAAGTGGCTTATTTTATGAGTGAGTCTGGCAAAAATCATCGCCACAATTCCGAAGATTGCACCAGCGACAATTGCAGAAATTAGCCCCATTGGAGTCATTGTGGGTACAAAGGTAGCATGGCGGTATGCTGTATGATGCAGACCCAAAGCTAAGGTAATGCGATCGCCCACAACTGCTGCAACTAAACAGGGAAAAAGAGCATCATGTTGAATATTTCCAATTGCTAAAACCTCTAAACCAAAGATAGTTCCAGCTAAGGGAGTTCCGAAAACGGAAGCAAATCCACCACTGAGAGCAGACATTAATAAAATTCGTCGATTAGCGTGTTTAAAGCGGAATATTTTAGTTAATTGGTCTGCGAGTGATGCAGCAATTTGCAGTGCTGTCCCTTCACGACCTGCAGAACCCCCAAATAAATGAGTTATATCTGTACCTAGCAGTACCATCGGAGCCATCCGCAACGGAATAATATTTTTCGGGTTATGAATCTCTTCGAGTAAAAGATTATTTCCAGCTTCTACATTTTTTCCATATCGATGATAAATCCAACCACTTAAGAATCCAGCCAGGGGCAATAAGGCAATAATCCACAGATGAGACTCTCGCCAATTTGTTGCCAACTCTAAAGATGTTAGGAGAGCAGCGGAACCTAAGCCGGAAAGAATACCAACTAGACAAGAAATGATGAACCACTTACTGATTTTGACTAAGGCAATGAATTGCTCAAATTGCTCAAACCATTTCACGAGAAAAATTCCTATTTTTGAATTAAATCTTGGTGAATATTAAAGTAGCGAAACCTCTGTTGCAAATATCACCAAATCAGGGTTGATTGTTGCGATATTTTCCCAGAATTACGGGGGAATCAAACTATTTTACTATCGTCGTTTGCGCTCCAAAACTGACTAATATCAAATCCTCTTTTCATCGGAATAGTAAATTCACTGTTAACAGTTAACATCATGTATGAGTGCAACCGGAATTGATATAACACTTGTTCGCAAAGTCTATGTCCCCGTTTTTCCATCACAATCTCTGTCACCTCATACTAGACCTCTTGTATAAATCTTCGATCGATAAATTCAAGGCTAATTAAAAGCAGATGCAACAACTATCGATGCAGATGATTTTCAAGATAGTTTATGACTTTGGTAATGCAAGTCTAATCTTGAGCGACGCGAATAATTTCCTTTGAAACGGAGGCATTAATGCTAATAAGTTGATGACGGATATCTGAAAGTAATTTTTGAGTGCGATCGCCCAGTTGTTCTACAGCTTCTTTTTCCACAATATTAATGACGTAGAACACAATTACTTCACCATCAACACGACGCGCTAGGCTTGCTGCCTCGAACAAAACTTTTGTACAAAAGGGATAAGTATCCACTGCTGCTAACAATATAGTAGGACTTACTGCTGTTAGTTTTTCATCAGGATAATTATCATTGCCACAATTGGTAGATTATCCGCCGATTTCAGCACTTCTGGACTCAGGACATCGCTAACTTGCGGCCCTAAAACTATCCCCACCAAAATCATTCCAATCAGAGGCGGAGCACCTAAGCGGCGCGCAATTTGACCCGTAAAAAAGCCCATGAATAAAATCCACAGCACACTAGCTAACATGAGATTCCTTTCTCCAGTTCCTGAGTATGGACAAAGGCTTGCTAGCTGTGAGAAGTTAGTGAGAAGTTTTCACGGCCCTACTCTCCGGCAGCAAGCCAGAAAAGTAGGAGCCATCAGCCTTTTAGTCTTTCAATTAACGCAAGGAAAGAATGACTATTTAGGCGGTTTTGGCGAGCTCCATCGCCATCGAGAGTATTGTAGCATCTTTTGTACAGAATTAGCGAAAGAATATCTTTTATTGCAGAATTGCGATCGCAACTCGCAACGTCAGCCTGTTAGCGAAGCCCTCGCAGAGGCTCGCCCTAACTCCAAAAAAAGTAAAGATGAGTAAAGCGGTGTATCATTTGTGTCCCACAGCCAGTTAAACTCATCACAGTCGCTTTTTTTAGGAATTGCAGTCTGTTTTGTCGATCGCCCGGGTTCTCACCGCACAGCCAGCCGCACAGTAAAGCACTGCGGCGATATGTCCTCCTGAGCGCACAGTCTGGCTAAGGTGTTTGTCTCTCACCTTATGGCTGAGAGTTATTGGGTTAATCTCGCAGCACTCAAAACACAGGCTGTAAAGTGCAAATATACATAATTACCCAAACACCATAATTTTGATGACAAAAGGGGACTTGTAACAAGATGGATCGATCGCAAGATCAAAACCGAATAGTTGAATATTTACGGATTAAGCCAATTAGTCACAGTCAGATTTATACTTCGCAAATTGCGGTACCTGAGACTGAGGGGAGAGAAATCCCTCGCGAACGCCGCGAAGCTCTCAGAAGAAGCCTCATCGAGCAAGGTAGCAACTTAATTCCTTTAATTGTACGTCCTACAGAAGCTTACAGCAACGAAGAAGAATATGAAGTAATCTGCGGCTCAGATTGGTGTATTGTTGCGAAAGAACTCGGCACCGAGCAAATGTGGGCTTGGGTTTTTGAAATGACGGATGAGGAGGTAGCTGCTGCTCGATCGGAAATGGAACATTTAGCTCCGCAACCGACTCAGAAAACCTCACAACTTGAGACTCTACTGCAACAATTTGAGCAGTCATTTCAAAAAAAAATCGATAGTCTAACTAAACAAATAGAACAATCTGTTAAAAAAAATGAAGATTTACTAAAAAAGCAACTAAAAGCTCTAATTCAGCCTAATTTTGAGAGTGACAGAATAGAACAAATTCAGCGTCGGCTCGAACAAGTTGAAAAAACATTTCACGAAAAGGTAGATAAATTGGCTAAAAAAAATGAACAGTCGGGGAGCGATAATTCTCCGAAATCGGCGGTAATTTCTGAGACAAATCTGGCAGGTGCGTCGATCCAGTTGGATGAACTAGAAAAGCTGCTGTCAATAAAATTAAAACGCACAGTCCAAATTATTAATCAGTTTGTTTCCGAGGCGATTGAAGATGTAGAAAGCGATCTCAAAAATCAAATCGCTACACTCCGCAGCCAACTTTCCGACGGTGCGACGCCCTCAGAAATACCGCCGCAAATACAGGGTAAAAAGCAGCCGAAGGCGCAGCGTCAGAAGCAGTCGAAGGCGCAGCAAAAACCTCAGCTACCGCAGTTGCAGTTGCAGTTGCCGTTTCCGCCCCAAGAGGAAGACTACGAGGCTCTTTCACTGAGGCGGTTAAAGGATCTCGGCAAAGACCGGAAATTGCCGGGATACGCGCGCATGAAACGACCGGAAATTCTGGCGGCTCTCAGAGAATCTGACGCGCAATCAAGGGGTAATTGCTAATATTTCAAGACTAATTGTTTGGGGTTCGATCGCGTTTTTAGACAAAAGCGCGATCGGGATTTCAGAATAGTAGAACTCTTGCAAAAATCCAAAGTCCCCCACCCCAACCCTCCCCTCCCGCGGGGAGGGAGCAAGATGATTCTTGTTTCTCCCCGCGGGAGGGGGGACTAAGGGGGGTGAATTTGACTTTTGCAAGAGGTCTAGTCCTCGGCAGAGATATCAAAAGCTTGCTAAAATAGACAGATAACCTCTTACTCCTCACCCAGCAGCCATGTCCGCAACGGCAGAATTAGCTACTACCCAAGAAATACCAGAACAAGAGATACCGGAAAACTTTATCTTTCCGCCCGACGATTTATATAGTGATGAACATTCCGTAGAAACAGAACTGCACCTGCGACAAATAATCCTACTGCTCAACTGTCTAGAATGGCTGTGGCGAGATAGAAATGATTTCTATGCTGCGGGAAACCTCACCCTTTATTACTGTTCCAAGCAACTCAAATCGAAGGACTTCCGAGGCTCAGACTTTTTTGTGGTACTCGGAACTGAACGAAAAACTCGGAAAAGCTGGGTTGTTTGGGATGAAGAGGGAAAGTACCCGAATATTATCGTTGAAATCCTGTCGCCCAAAACAGCGAATATAGACAAAAACTTTAAAAAACAACTCTATCAAGATACTTTTCGCACTCACGATTACTTTTGGTTCGATGCAGAAACTTTAGAGTTAGCTGGGTTTCATTTACTTGACGGGGAATATGAAGCAATCGCACCTAACGAATTCGGGCATCTGCGGAGTCAGCAGCTCGATTTGAGTCTGGGAATTTGTGGGGAAAAATTGCGTTTTTTTACTGCTGAAGGAGAGCTTGTTCCTACTTTAGAAGAGGTTGCAGAAAGGGAGACTCAACGAGCCGGACAAGAAGCTCAACGAGCCGATCGCCTGGCCGCGAAACTGCGAGAATTAAAGATCGATCCCGATACAATTTAGCGCCCGGTTCCTTGCAAAAAAAACGGTTGATGGCTTGGTGTATTCGAGGTCGCCAAAATCGCACAGCCGACCAACTGGCGCGCCCGAAACCGCCTTTTTGAACAACAATAACCGCAGGAGATGACCGTGGCGGGCGATCGGTCAATCAACACTGACACACTATGTCAAGATTAATTAGCGCGATCGGCCAAAACTCATAGTTTCAGTCAAGCGTACAAATCCGACGCAGCAAGCTTCAATGAACAATCCCATCTACCCAGGCATAACTCTCAACAACCACTACCGCATCGTCCGCGAATTGGGACACGGAGGCTTCGGGCGCACCTACCTAGCTGAAGATGCCCACCGATTTAACGAACCCTGCGTTTTAAAAGAATTTGCGCCCCAAGTGCACGGAAGTTACGCCTTACAAAAATCCGAGGAACTCTTCGAGCGAGAAGCCGGAGTGCTCTACAAGCTGCAACACAATCAAATCCCGCGCTTCCGCGAACTGTTTCGAGTCAGTATTAGCGATCGAGGCTACCTATTTCTCGTCCAAGACTACGTACCGGGCCAAACCTACCGCTTCCTGCTGGATGCCCGCAAGCGTCAGGGTTTGCGGTTCATAGAAGCAGAAATCAATCAACTGCTGTTCCAGATTTTGCCAGTGCTCGAATACATTCACTCTCTGGGAGTGATTCACCGCGACATCTCCCCAGACAACCTGATTCTGCGCTTGTCTGACGGAATGCCGGTGTTGATTGACTTCGGCGGAGTCAAACAAGTCGCCGCCACCGTAGAATCTCTGTTTGCCGAAGCTAACGGCACTCCCGCCCCCGCAACTCGCATCGGCAAGCTCGGCTATGCTCCCGTCGAACAGATGCAAATGGGCATCGTCAATCCCCACAGCGACTTGTACGCTCTGGCGGCGACAGTTTTGGTGTTGCTGACGGGGAAGGAACCGCATCAGTTGCTCGACAGCCAGACGTTGAATTGGAACTGGCGAGCTGAATGTTCTCTATCTCCCAATTTGTCCCTAGTGTTGGATAAAATGCTCGCTCACGGGCCGAACCAGCGTTACTCCTCGGCTCGCGAGGTAATGCTCGCTCTCTCCGGCAATCCGCCTTTACAGCCACCGCAGCCGGCCCCAAATTTTGCGCCCGCGCCGTCGCCGGATCGATCGCCCATACCCATGCCCGCCCCAGTCCCAACACTGCCGGGAATTCCTGTGCGAGCCGCTATTAACAACCAGCAAAAAATGCCTGCTTGGCAAATGGTTTTGTTTGTGGTGGCGGTGCTTGTGGGTATGGGGGGAGTTGGCTGGTTTGCGGGCAATTATTTGTTAAACCTGCAATCAAAAGTGCAGAAAATTCCCCAAACTCGGGGCCCGAAGCAGCAGCAAGAAGATGTTTTGCGCGATCGCTTTTCAAGGCTCGGAATTGACGATCGATTCTATAGCGGTTACGTCAACCTTGTAGACGAAAATTTCTATGCCAAATACCCTGAATTGGGTGGGCGACTGCTAAAAGAAGGTGAGGACGATCGCCTGTGGCGCGAAAGGTGGCAGAAAATCGGCGACGAGTTGCTCGACAAACTCCAAAACCTCAGCAGCGACGCTAGAGCCAGGTTGGGGAGTTACGATACCGCCGATATCGATCGCTGGAAAACTGAGGTTAACAAGCTGAATTTGAGCAGTCGGGCTTTGTACGATTTGGCTGATGCGAAGTTCTTTTATTGGTTTCCGCGACAGCCGCGCGATCGCAATATCATCGGTTTGCCGATCGGACAAATTTGGCAAGCAATCACCGCCGACACCCTCGCAGCTTTGCAAGCAGGAGCAACTCTCGAAAGCGTAGAATTTGACAGCCGAGCTAACAGCAAAACCCTCACCGGTAATCTCAAACCCGGAGAAGGCAAAGCATATATTGCGCGGTTAGCTCAAAATCAAACTTTGCGAGTAAATTTGCAAGCGCCGCCAAAATCTACTCTGCTGTCAATGTATTCTCCTGGGAGAACCACCAAAGCTAGAGCTTTGCTGCAAGATGCAGAGGATCGGAGTTGGTCGGGATTGCTGGATGATGCTGGTTTTTATGAATTCGTAGTGGTTTCTCAGTCATCCGAGCCGATCGCCTACGAATTGAATCTGACAGCAAAGTAAGAGATTATAACACAATTTTCTCCAAATTATACAACTGTCGGGCAATTCCTAATCCATATCCAGTCAATCATCCTCAATTCTTGAGAATCGAGTTGCACTCCATCGCTTTCAGTCATGGAACGATCTGCGTCTATCGGTGTTTATCCGTTTAAAATCTGCGGTTAAAAGGGCGATCGAATATCGAATATTGATGCAGCTCAAGTTTTTTAATCTCAAATCCTATAACCCCCGCCCAAAAACAGACACAAGCCCCCGACACTCATCGCGGGCCGCCCCAAACTTTATATGCAAGATGGATTTGCAAATCAATCTAAAATCTAAAACTTGTACCCTCTAGACTTGTCGGCTGGCGTAGCCGAAGCAAGCCGAAGTATCTAAAATCTCAAATCGATTGATGGCTATTGACGCTTTGAGGGCGATCGGGCAATAATAAGGTAATCCTGAGCTGGTAAAATTTTAGATTCAAAAAAATAATATGGTGAGATTTGCGATCGTAGCTTTATTAACTTTGGGATTAATATTAGTGACAGCATTTGGTTTACGTCCTGCCAGTGCAACAGTCAGCAATCCCGAATTTTATGCTTGGAACTTTGCCTCTGTAGGCAGCAGCGAACTTGTGTGTAAAAAGACAGTTGTAGTTCCGCAAAACAAAATCGTTCCGTCATCAATGCAGGCTGTCAGCATCAATTCTGCAATTGTAGATAACAAGTTTTGTGAGAACTCCACTAAGCCATTGAATTAAGACGGTGTATCCGAGCCTATCCCGATGAGCTAGCATTAAAATTGGATCGCGCGTGCGGACTTTAGTCTGCTCTCCGGCTGTGGACTAAAGTCCACACGCGCGAACCCTTGTTATGGCGATCGACCCGATATGATATGACCTGGAATTATATAAGTAATTGCCACCATCTGCTCGCAGAAAGTGTTGGCGACATTTTTTGAGGATCGATCTCCGCGAGCTTGTAATAATAATTTATAAAAGTTGTATCGCGCAGCAGTTTTCTGACCTTAAAAAACTGGAAAAATATCGAACTATTCCCAATTTTGTCAGGTATTCGATTGTGATTTAAGAACAGAGGCAAAATTATTAGCCAAATGGCTAATAATTTATTGGCTAATTGGCCTAATCAGTAGCTCGTTAGTTTGAGTATGCTAGAGTTAGTCAGGTTCTGATATATAGTGCCATCTGTAATCTAAGTATCATGCTCAAAATTTTGGTTATTGAGGACGACGAATTAATCCGGGAAACTCTTCTGCAACTCCTGGAATCTCAAAGCTATCGGGTGATTGTCGCCGAAAACGGTCGATTTGGGGTGCAGATGGCACTTTCAGAAATCCCCGATTTAATTTTGTGCGACGTGCAGATGCCGGAAATCGACGGTTATGACGTGTTGCGGACGTTGCGACAAAACTCTCTAGCCGCAACAATTCCATTTATTTTTCTCACGGCTCAAAGTTCCAAAACCGATTTTCGTCGGGGGATGGAATTGGGAGCCGACGATTACCTCACCAAGCCCTTTACTAAGGCTGAATTGCTCGGAGCCATTGCTTCTCGCGTCTCGAAACGGCAAACAATTACTCAACCGCTGACATTCGCCCTTCACCAAGCAGAAGCCAGACTCAAAGATTTAGTTAACGAATCTACCAACGCTTCAGTCTTCTCTCCTGAAAAGTTGGCTCTGGAATCTCTGCTGCGCCGCGCTTTGGCACAAGGTGAGTTTCAGGTATACTATCAGCCGCAGGTGGATATTGCTACCGGACAAATCATCGGTGCTGAAGCCTTGGTGCGGTGGCAAAATCCCGATCGAGGTATAATTTCTCCCGCCGAATTTATTCCCTTAGCCGAAGAAACAGGTTTAATTATTCAGATTGGCGAGTGGGTACTGCTTTCAGCTTGCGCTCAAGCCGCTAGTTGGGTGGCGGCGGGGTTTTCGCCCTTTAGGATATCAGTAAATTTGTCGGCCAGACAGTTATCCGACCCGGAACTCAAAGCGCGAATCGTGCAAATATTAGAAACTACAGGCTTGGAGCCTGCTAATTTAGAATTAGAAATGACCGAAAGCGCTTTAGTAGAAAATGCGACAGTCGCAGGCGCTACTTTAAACGAACTTAAAGCTCTAGGAATTCGGATTGCGATCGACGACTTCGGCACGGGTTATGCTACTTTAGGATATCTCAAGCTATTTGCTTTTGACAGTTTAAAGATCGATCGAATTTTCGTCCGCAATGCCAACGAAGACTCTCAAAATGCTGCTATTACTACAGCAGTAATTTTACTGGGTCATAGTTTAAACATGACAGTAATTGCTGAAGGGGTAGAAACAGAAGCAGAACTAGCCTTTTTGAAAAAGCACAACTGCGATATCATCCAAGGGTATCTGTTCAGCCGCCCCGAACCCGCACCGATATTTGAAAGTATCCTAGTTGCCGACCAGCGTTTGTTCGCGCAGCCCGCGGCGGCAGCAACTGCTCACTTTATGCCCTTTGTACCCCTGTCGGAACCAGAAAAATCTAAAAACCTTTCCATGTCTAGTCTAGGAATCGTCTAAACGTTAGCAAGATTTGTGTATAATAAAACAAAATTCTGGCTTTTAGATGCTATTTTCTGCGGAAAAGTTGACGAGGCTTCATAAAAAGTTGTACTTTTTTTGGATAGGCAAATAAAAAAAGGAGATTTTCCCCAATATTCCTCTACTTCTTCCCATTATGTGGGAGCGGCACCGGTAATTGGACTATTTGAGGAATTGTGCCGTCTTGAAATTGGGAGCCTTTATCAAGTTGCAGCAGGTAAACTCATTTAAGTTCCTACTTTGGGAGCCGCAGTTTTAAAAACTGTCAACGGGAATTGGTGCAAGGCTGTCATGGAAAGAATCTTAGTAGTTGACGACGAAGCAGACTGTCAAACAGTCTTAGCAATGTACCTGGAAAGCCAAGGATACCGGGTGGAATGCGCTACTTCTGGAATTGAGGCGCTCTCGATTTTTGAAAATGCCCCTCCTGATTTGGTAATTTCCGATGTGATGATGCCGGAAATGGACGGGTTTGAGTTTTGCCGGCGCTTGCGTACTACCCGTTTGGGACAGTTAGTGCCGTTTATATTTTTATCAGGCCAAGGCGAGATTGAGTCAAAAGTTGAAGGTCACGCGATCGGCGCTGACGATTATCTGGTAAAACCTTTTCAGTCTGAAGAAATCTTGGCTAAAGTGAAGGGACAATTAGAGCGCTCTCACCGCATTCACGCCGAGATTGTCCGACTGCTGCAAACTTCTAGCGCTAGGCTGGAGCCAAAACTTGTGGCCGTATTGCCAAATCCTGCACCTTTGCCTCTCACACCAGCCGAGGAAAGAGTATTTTGGGAAGTTATCCAAGGTTATACTAACAAACAAATTAGCGATCGGCTGTTTATTAGCCCCCGGACCGTACAAGCTCATTTAGGCAGCATATTCAGCAAACTACAGTTAGAAAATCGCGCCCAGCTTGTGAAATTCGCCCTAGAAAGGGGATACAAACCACCTCAAAATTAGCTCATATACCCATTCTGATTTAAGAGAGGTAATGGGTAATTGGTAATTGGTAATCGTAATTGGTCATCGCTCGTGCTGGACAGAACTCACCTAAGAAGCTCTATAGATAGAGCCAGGGTGCGCCAGCGGGTCAAACGCTCTCGTAGCTGCTAAAATAATCGCGGCTGACGCACTCTAGGACTGAATTACTCCAAATTCCCAACACAATCAGGAAAAGTAGTTATCACACAAACCCCCGGCCCCAAATTCGTCCCCCGCAAGTTAGCACGTTCCAAATCAGCTTGCCGCGCATTATTAGCCGCGTCAATATTTGTCCCGCTCAATTGAGCTTTAGCAAGCCGAGTATTTGACAAAATAGCATTCTGCAAATTAGTATCGCGCACGTCAGCAAAAGACATATCCGCTCCGCTTAAATTCGCGCGATTCAAATTAACTCTAAAAAGCAGCGAACGCCTCAAATCCACATTCGACAAATTAGCTTGCAGCAAATTAGATTCACCCAAATTAGCATTAAAAAGTTTAGCACCGCGCAAATCAGCTCTCGTCATATTTGCCCGCCCCAAAAAAGCATTAGACAAATCCGCATTTCGCAAATTAGCACTGTCCAAGCCAACACCGTACATCTCCGCATTAACCAAATTAGCATTCGCCAAATTAGCACCACTTAAATCAGCTTCTAGCAAATTAGCTTCGTAGAGATTAGCTCCGCTTAAATCAGCACCCCTTAAATTTGCTCTGTACAAACTCGCCTTAAACAAATCAGCATTTCTTAAATCGCAGCCCTCACACTCCTTACTTTCGAGCAACCGCCGGACATGATCTGGATTTTGAGCTTTGACGGGAGCTGCCAGCAAAAACGGCGCTAAAACTGCTACAGTTGCCGTTATACTTGCCAAGATTTTAAGTTTCACAAACAAACCTCACTGCCACTTCAGATCGATCGTACTCGCAAACAGTAGAATTTCAACCCATTTCTTTCTCTCTTTTCTCCCTCTCTGCGCTCTCTGCGCTCTCTGCGGTAAAAAAAAACAGCATTCGCAGCCAATGATTTAGACCTGCTTACAGCAAGGCGGGCCAAGCCCGCCCTACTTAACTCAATCAAGCCTCATCTAAAGCTGCAACACCAGGCAATTCCTTACCTTCTAGCAGTTCCAAACTAGCACCGCCACCAGTAGAAATGTGGCTCATTTCAGACCCCAAATTCAACTGTTCCACAGCCGCTACCGAATCACCGCCACCGATAATTGTGGTAGTGCCGGTTTTAGTAATTCCCGCCAAAGAATGGGCAATTCCTTCAGTTCCAGCAGCAAACTTCTCCATCTCAAATACGCCCATCGGCCCGTTCCAGATTACTGTTTTGCAATCGGCCAAAGCATCTTGGAAGGTTTTCACAGAATCCGGGCCGATATCCAAACCCATCCAACCGTCGGGAATGTTCTCAACAGAGACAGTTTGAGTGTTAGCGTCAGCAGCAAACTTGTCAGCAACTACCACATCAGTAGGTAACAGAAAAGTAACTCCCCGTTCCTTCGCCTTAGCTTCCAAAGACTTCGCCAATTCCAGCTTGTCATCTTCCACCAAAGACTTACCAACGCTCAAACCGCGAGCCTTGTAGAACGTGAACACCATGCCGCCTCCCAGCAGCAATTTGTCGCACTTTTCGAGCAGTTTTTCAATGACTCCAATCTTGCTGGAAACCTTGGAACCACCGATAATAGCAGCTAAGGGACGCTGAGGATTGTCGATCGCACTACCGAGATACTGCAATTCCTTCTCCATCAAAAACCCAGCCACAGAAGGACTCAGATACTTAGTAACGCCCTCAGTAGAAGCGTGAGCCCGGTGAGCCGTACCAAAAGCATCATTGACATACAAATCGGCCACAGAAGCTAACTTCTTGGCAAATTCCGGGTCATTTGCTTCTTCTTCGGGATAGAAGCGGACATTTTCCAGCAAAACCACATCGCCATCAGCCATCGCCGCCACTGTAGCAGCCACTTCATCGCCGATGCAGTCGTCAGTCTTTTTGACCTCTTTCCCCAGCAATTCCGACAGCCGCTTAGCAACCGGAGTCAAGCGCAACTTCTCCGTCACACCCTTGGGACGCCCGAAGTGACTGCACAAAATGACCTTAGCGCCCTTGGATGCTAAATCCTGAATAGTCGGCAGAGCAGCCCGGATGCGAGTATCATCAGTGATATTGCCGTTGTCGAGCGGCACGTTAAAGTCCGCCCGCACCAATACCCGTTTGCCCGATAAGTCTGATGCTGATAAATTTGCTACAGTTTTTTTTGTCACAGGATTAACCTCCTAGATATTTGTGTTTTTGTCTAATTCCGTTGAAATGGTGGCACTCGTCACTTGCACTTGGGGCCTCGGACGCATTCAACCGCGCCCGCACACAAAACGGAAGATGAAACAAACGGCACTGATTTGGCTCAACGTAAACATTTTATCGGAGTCCGTGTCCGGGAAATGCGAACTATGTTCAAGACCGTCTTATTTCCTGTAGATCAAAGCCGAGAAGCCCGCGAAGCTGCCGAAAAGGTTGTCAATATCGTGAAAACCTACGCTTCTCGTTTAGTTATTCTGTCGGTAGTCGAGCCCCCAGCCGAGGAGGGCGACGCGCCGCCAGAGGTGATGGGTTCGCCCGAAGCAGTGGCCAAACTGCTTTCGGAAGCCCAGTCGATGTTTTCCCAGCAGGGAATTGAAGCTGAAATCATTGAACGAGAAGGCAAACCGGCTTTCACGATTTGTGATGTGGCTGACGAAATTGGCGCTGATTTGATTGTGATGGGCTGTCGCGGGATGGGTTTAACCGATGATGGGGCGTCTGACAGCGTTACCAATCGGGTGATCAATCTGTCTCCTTGTGCAGTTTTGATTGTGCCTTAGTCATTAGTCATTAGTTGTTAGTCATTAGTCATTAGTTGTTAGTCAGGTGTGATGTCATGTCCGACTAAATAAACGTAGATTCTTTAGGGGCGGGTTCATCCGTATCTATTATGTAAATCCAAGGTATTTGTAAACCCGCCCTGACTGATGACTGATGACTGATGACTGATGACTGATGACTGATGACTAATGACTAATGACTAATGACTAATAACTAATAACTAATAACTAATGAAAATTCACTGGTATCCCGGTCACATTGCCAAAGCTGAACGGGCATTAAAAGAACAGCTAAAGCGAGTAGATGTGGTGCTCGAAGTCCGAGATGCCCGCATTCCATTGGCGACTTACCACCCCCAAATGCCTAGCTGGGTGGGCGGTAAGGCGCGAGTATTGGTGGTCAACCGCATGGATATGATTACGCCTCGAACCCGCGAGGCGTGGGAAACATGGTTTGAGTCCCAGGGAGAAACCGCCTATTTTACCAATGCCGAGCACGGCCAAGGAGTACACGATGTTTCCGATGCTGTCCAGGAGGCTGGGGTGCAGCTAAATAAACGCAGGTTCGATCGAGGTATGCTGCCCCGTCCAGTTCGGGCGGTGGTAATGGGCTTTCCAAATGTCGGAAAATCTGCTTTAATCAACCGGCTGTTAGGACAGAGAGTAGTGGACAGTGCCCGCAGAGCTGGAATAACTAAATCGCTCAGATGGATTCGCATTTCTGACGAAATTGAGTTATTAGATGCCCCCGGAATCATCCCCACCCGGATTAACAATCAAGAAAATGCCATAAAATTAGCTATTTGCGAAGATATTGGCGAAGCTGCTTACGACAATCAAGTAGTAGCGGCGGCTATGGTAGATTTGATCCTAAAACTTGAGGCGGATGATGACACTTTAGTATCAGTATCTGGTTTCAAATCCCGGTATAAAGTAGATTTAGGATCTAGTAACGGTGAAGATTATTTGCACGAGGTAGCAAAAGACAGATATAAAGGAGATGTCGAACGAACGGCGCGACAAATGTTGAATGATTTTAGAACTGGTGTGTTGGGTAAGCTTAGTTTGGAATTGCCGCTGGATTAATCAGACTCGTGCTGTACCACTAATCAGGAATGGCATTAAATAGAGATTTGGTGACTCTGAGGATTTGAACTTCGTCTCCTATTCGTACTATTTTTCCGGCGGCTTCCCGTGGTACTCGCGTGTTAACTATCAGTCTGCTCAAGTGATTTAAACCCCCATCTTTTGCCAAGTCAGGCATAATTTCCTTGTACTTGGCTATTAGTAAATTTTTCAAATTTGGATAAGTTTCTGTCGTAGCAGAATTTCGCGTTGATAGGAGACAGGGCTGACGGGGTTTAATGCCTTCAAATATTACTGTCCCTATTTTAAACCTAACAATTTCGTCTGCTTCTGGAAAAAGTTGGTCTTCCCAAAAAGCCGGGACATCTCCTATTTCAATATTAGCTCGCAAGCGATGTCGCATCTCGTTAACGCAAACTCTCGGAAACCAAGATGCAGCTTCGGCAATGGTTTGGGTACTGACAATAGTTGGTCCCGGTGCTGCGGTATTGTCGGGAAACCCTGTCAGCAAGTTTTCAATTAATTGAACGGAGAAACCGAAGTAGCTACTCAACCAATATTCTATTTCGGGGCGTTCTCTATCTACATGAAAAAAAATTTCTTGTTCGGTGTCTTTAATTTTTAGGCCGGCAACTCTTTTTTTGATGTCAAATGAAAAGTGCAGAAAATGGATTCCGCTGTTGTGCTTAGTGTTAATAAATTCTCCGGCTGCGTCGCAGATTGCAAAAGAGCGATCGCCTTCTAGAGCTCCGCTAGCAAGAATAGTAGCTTGACTGACTGCTATGCCGTCCAGAGACTTGACTGGATAGATATGAATGCTGGCAACGTAAGACATTTGGATTTATTTATAAATAATTGTCTTTTTAGATACACTATAGCATCCTCTGCCGGCAGAACGATGACGGCTGTTGACTTTTTGAAATAAAATTGGGCAATTTTTTTGAAGTGTAATGTTTGCCCTAGCTATTTGTAAAGAATAATTAAATAATTTAGGCCGCTATTGCCGATCTTGTGGTAACTCTTATGCTATAAAATATAGGACTTAGGCACGGGCGACCCGAAACCGGGTTTTTAACTAAAATATTTGTTTAAAAATTTCTTGGGAGAGTTTAAAAAGTCGGTTTTTTTGTTGGGGTGCGTCCATGACTAAAGTACAAAAAATTGAACTGAGTTGCAAGTAATGACTGAAAGCGAAAAAACAGGCAGGATTTCGCGAAGAAATTTAATGTTGAGGGCTGGTGCAGGGATGCTGGCGGCAAGCATTGCACCTGCGCTTTTACAAGCCCAAGCTGCAAATGCTGCAGAGATTATTTCTGAGATTACTCCCGACGGTGCTCTCAAGAAATTGATGCAGGGGAATCAACGCTACATTGAACAAAAACGGACATTTCCCGACCAAGCCCGATCGCGAATTGTCGAAGTAGCGCAGGGTCAACATCCGTTTGCAACCATCCTTGCTTGTTCTGATTCGCGGGTTGCTCCCGAAATTATTTTCGACCAAGGATTGGGTGATTTATTTGATATCCGAGTAGCTGGAAATTTTCTCGACGATGTGGTTCTGGGCAATATCGAATATGCCGCAGTAGAATTAGGGGTTCCGCTATTAGTAATTTTGGGTCACGAACGCTGCGGTGCGGTTAAAGCTGCTTTAGATGGGAAGGCTGTGCCGGGTCACATTGGGACTTTGGTGGCGGCGATTAAACCGGCAGTTGATAGCACAAAAGGTGACAAAGGCGATGCGTGGGATAATGCAGTCAGAGCTAATGTGAAAATGAATGTGCAGAAGTTAAGTTCTTCGTCGCCTATTTTGGCTGAAGCTGTGAAAGCGGGCAAGCTGAAAGTTGTTGGGGGGCGCTACGATTTGGATAGTGGCAAAGTGGAGATAATTGCTTGATTTTGCTGGTAAGTCATTAGTCATTAGTCATTAGTCATTAGTCATTAGTCATTAGTCATTAGTCATTAGTCATTAGTCATTAGTCAT
>NZ_JAUBTN010000030.1:0-4845 GCF_036705055.1 Microcoleus sp. CZ3-B2
CTCTCCCCCTCTCCCCCTCTCTCCCCCATTCTCCCTCTCCCCTCTGTGCAATTCCACCATTGCCCAAACGGGGGTATTGCGAGTCAAATCGAGGTTGTCTCCCGGCTCGGAGCGAGTCACGCCTAGAGCAGTATCAGTTTTGAGTACAGATGCTTGTTCGATCGGAATTTCTGCAGTTACTTGCGGTTCCAGTAAATCTACTGATACAGTATCTACATACTGAATACCTCCACGCAAGCACCGCAAAGCTGCAAGTGCTGCTGCACAGGCAAATACTGGCAGTGTATACCCGGATAAAGGTTGAGTTTGTGTCACGATGGAGTGCATAGATCCGTAAATTTGCCGGCGATCGACATCACCTACTAGCAGCGATCGCCCTCAAACATTTAAGCTTATTTTTAGAGTTTACTACGAGATGCAGTTCAGGTAATTTTTGTCAAGTAATAATTGTGTCCTACCAGTTGCCTTGAAGCGAGCAACACTTTTTGAGAAGAACGGGCGATCGTTCGATCGCCCGTTCCCGTTCTCCGCAGGGGTTCGGTGAAGAGTAGGATAACTACCCCCCTTCCAGAATCGCCCACCACCGACTCCGAAGCCTTACTGGCCCGCAGATGTTCACAAAACACCCGCAGGCGCGGCGAAGCTATCCCTCGCGGGCCAAATCGCCAGCGCGTCCAAGAGTAACAAACAAATTCCAGGAATTAAGTACAAATACTGTAAACAAATTTTTAAAACCAGATGGTTATAGCTATCTTCCACACACCTTGCATCCTTTTTCCCCCCATTTACCCCGTATTGAGTAGAGTTATGGTTGCGGTCTCGCAGGGGGAAGAAATATGAAGACCGCTACTAACCTCACGCCTCCATTTGTTTCGGATTCAACCTCTCAACTAGCTCACCGAACCACCCCATGCAACACCATTATTTTGCAACTCAAGGGCTGTCTCGGCGGCATCTCTGTCCTAGATTTCCAAATTAATTTGGAGCAAGCTTTGGAAACGGCCACCCTGAGAGTTGTCGTGGATCTGCAGCAAGTGGATGCTGTCGCGCCAGAGGGAATTGCCGCCCTCGCCCGAGGATTGGAGTTAGCCGCTATACTCGGCAAGTCGATCGTCTTTCATGCTATGGATTTAGCTAGCTCTAGAGATTTGAGAGCTGAGTGGATGAGTTCGCGCGAAATTTGTTTTGGCCCTTGGGGCGATTTATTCGATCGGGAATTCGAGCAATTTTTGGCGGGCTAAATGCTGCAATCGCTGCCTTGTTAAGCCCTAAAACCTAGGTTTTTAAATCGGCAAATTAATATTTTTGCTCTTTACCAGGCTCTGCCTGGTAATGCAGATCCGGAGGCTCTGCATCTCTTGAGCCGGGGACTTTGGGAGAAAAGACTGGCATTGCACAAGTCACGGAATCGATACATAAACCGCAGATAAAAAGCAGATGCAACACGGTTCGACGCAGATAATTTCAGATAATTTGTAATTTTTGCAAGAGGTATATAGCAGTTCTCATAAAGATGAGGTATAGCCTTTCTGTGCTCTCATATGAGGTACTATCCGGCATAGGCCAAACCGGCCAAACCGGCCAAACCGGGCTATCCTCACTTTTTTGAGAACCGCTATATTGATCGATATATCCCTGAATCCCTCAATTCCCCAGTCTAAAACTTGTACGCTCGCGAAGCCGAAGAATCTCAAATCTCAAATCTCAACCTGTACCTCACCTTTTTGAGAAATGGTATAGAGACGAGTGTGGCAGATGTTTAAATTATTAAATTTTCCTTCATTACAAGCTAAAGCCCGAACATCGAACAATCGGGATATAATTTAACGGCCAACAATTAAGTGTTAATAGTTAACAGTTAATTGTTGACCGTCAAAAAGCTTTTTTCAGCCTTCAGCATAGCTGTGTCTAAAAAATCAGTCTTCAGTCCTGAGCCCTAGTTATTCAGTAGCAATTAACTAATCACAGAGTGCGTACCCAATTTTTAATTCTTTGCTAGCAACTAACTGATGACTAATAAGGTTTGCGAGCGAGGACGCTCGCACTAATGACTAATAAATTAAGCTTGACGCGAGTAGTATTCAACCACTAGCAGTTCATTAATCTGAAGAGCAATCCACTCGCGTTCGACAACGCCGTTGACTTTGCCGACCAGTTTTTGCTTATCAAATTCCAAGTGACTGGGCAAGTGAGCCAAGCCTGGATCTTTGAGATTGGTTTCCACCATCGTGCGCGATCGCTCTCTATTTTTCACTGCAATCACTTCACCAGGCTTGCACTGATAGCTGGCGATATTGACTTCACGATCGTTAACAGTGATGTGACCGTGATTTACCAATTGTCTAGCGGACGGAATGGTTGGAGCCATTCCCATCCGAAACACAGTATTGTCCAAGCGCATTTCCAAAAATTGCAGTAACACTTGACCTGTGGAGCCCGTGGCACGGCGGGCTTTGCGGACGTAACGGAGCAATTGGCGTTCCGTCACACCGTAATTGAAACGGAGTTTTTGCTTTTCTTGCAAACGAACCGCATACTCAGAGAGCTTTTTGCGGTTTTGACCGTGCTGCCCTGGCGGATAATCGCGTCTGGGCGTTTTGCGGGTTAAACCGGGCAACTCTTTCAGGCGACGAACGATTCTTAATCGGGGGCCTCGATATCGAGACATTTATTTTCCTCTCTAATCTCTGTATGCAATTTTATGCAGACTCTATATTATATGTTTATAACGCTCAAAATTCTCACAAATATCAATAAAAAAATCGATCGACCGCAGCGAACCGTAATGTGCGGTAAATTCTGAAGGAAAAGCCGATCGCTCGATCGCCCCAATCAGCCCAAAAACTCACAACTCGATCAGCCATGCAAAAGCGCAATTTTTCCCTAACTTCTGCCCCAAAGCCAGCACCGCGCTGGATGTTAGCACTCGGCACTCCCCTAGTCGCCCTGAGTTTGTTGGCAGTAGCACTGCCAATCTCCCCAGCATCAGCCATCACTCTGAGATTTCCCCGAACTCAAAATTCCTATCGCGTCTGCGCTAAAGAATTAATCGAAGCCGGAGTAGGGGCCGAGGCAGCTGCTGCAGCTTGTGCCGACGCGCTCCACCCCCGCGACATATCTAGATGCGCCCTCCAAATCAACCGCAAAACAAATATTTCTGGTGTCGAAGCCCTCTCTACCTGTCGGCAGGTGAGGCGGCCAGACGAATTGACTACTTGCGTAGTGAATATTCACACCAAAACAAAAACTCAACCTGCAGCTCCCCTGTTAGTGCTTGAAGGGTGCCGCCGCAGTTTATTACCAGAACAGTTTGCTGAATGCGTCGTCGGGTTGAGCGGCAGGCTCGACTTTCCCACTGACAGGTTGCTGGCAACTTGTCTCGATCCGAGGGAAAAAGTGAGCCAGTTGGACGGGCGTCCTGCACCTACTCCTCCCGTCGAGCTAATGCCACCGCCTTCGCGGCTCAATTAATTATTTCTTGGGAAATGGTAATTGGTAATTGCTAATTGTAGTGAGTGCGAGGGAGCATCTCAGTTTTGATTTTGATCGTGCGAGCGTCCCGGCTCACGATCTATTCAACACTCGCGAGGGGGGACGCTCGCACTGTAAAGAAATTGCTTTTTCGCAAAAGTGAGATGCTCCCGAGTGCGATCGTCCTCATCACAATCTGCAAGCGCACTTACAACCTCAGAAACCCCGTTTATTCCTATATTTGCCGCTCCCAATCGCAAAAATAGTAGAAACCTGGTTTCTAGCTTTTGTATGTAAGCCATGAAACTGTCCGAAGAGTTAACTGTTAACTGTTAACTGTTAGCTGTTAACTGTTGGCTGTTAGCTGTTAGCTGTTAGCTGTTAGCTGTTAGCTGTTAGTTGTTGGCTGTTGGCTGTTAGTTGTTGGCTGTTGGCTGTTGGCTGTTAGTTGTTAGTTGTTAGTTGTTAGCTGTTAGTTGTTAGTTGTTAGCTGTTAGTTGTTATTGGAAATTGAGAATTGGGCGGAGCGAAGCGGAGGGATTGGGAATTCGTAGCAAGTAACCAATAACTAATAACCAATCACCAATCACCAATCACCAATAACTAATAACCAATAACCAATAACCAATAACCAATAACCAATAACCAATAACCAATAACCAATAACTAATAACCAATAACCAATAACTAATGACTACTGACTTTTTTGATAATCAAATGTCACAAAATTTTGCTCAAATTACCGTCGAAGAATTAGGTTGCTACTTAGCAGAAAAAACGACCGACGCTGAGAAATTGCAGCTTGTGGACGTTCGGGAACCTCACGAAATTGAACTCGCGGCCCTGCCGGGATTTGTAGTTTTTCCGCTGAGCGAGTTTGCCGAATGGTCTAGTGAAATTGACACTAGACTCGATCGCGACACAGAAACCCTCGTGCTGTGTCACCACGGAGTGCGATCGGCTCAAATGTGCCAGTGGTTGACCGATCGAGGATTTACCAACGTTAAAAATATCCTTGGCGGCATCGATGCTTACTCAATGGTAGTCGATCGCACCGTGCCGCGTTATTAATCTGATGCCCGCTCCAACTACGAACCTATTGTATGATTGCGTTGGGGCGGACACAATCTGGGCGTTGGCGTTGCTGAAGTTGAGTATGAATTAACATTTTTCACGCTCGCTCCAAAGACAGACTATAAAGCATTTTTGAGTCTTGACGCATAACTTGATTCATGGAGTCAATCAGCAACGCCACCAGTTAAATTGGTTGAGGATTGCTATATTGCTAAAACATTAAAAAGTAAACTACTTTAAAAAAGATGATTTCCCTCAAGCTTTTTGGGATTTTTGTGGATTTAATTTGATTGCTGCGTG